>MEUB01000057.1 GCA_001771535.1 candidate division WOR-1 bacterium RIFOXYB2_FULL_37_13 | reverse complement strand
TTCATAAACACAGATAATCAATCAGTAAAAGCCACTTTGGATATACTTTTGTCTTTAAGCAATTAAGTTAGGCCGCGTTTTTCTTGTCTACCAAAGAAATTGTCAATCTGTTTGAAAAAATATTGGCTACAGCTAGTTTTATAAATGCATTTAAGGCGCTAGATATAACAAAAGATTTGAACATTTTTGATATAAAAAAATTGCACACCGAAAACGAGGATTTATATGAAGATATCCAAGATGTAAAATTTATTAAAAACTTTATAAAGGAAGGTCAAAAAAGCAAAAAGGATTTTGTAACTGCTGGTAGTCTTTTTAAGTAAAGCTTACAAATACAATAATGGCTGGAAGCATAATGGGGCAAAAGCTGTTTTTAGAAAAGCAACCCTTCTTTTTGAAATTTCACTTGATTTTTGGTATAATATAAAAGTGGTGGAGGGAAGCTATTAGATGAAGATGTCGCATCTCTTTGCGCCTACATTGCGTGAAGATCCGGGTGAAGCAGAAATAGTCTCTCACAAGTTAATGCTTCGGGCGGGGATGATAAGGAAGCTGGCGGCGGGGGTTTATTCACTTTTACCACTAGGGCTTAGAGTCATTCAAAAAGTTTCAAACATCATTCGCGAAGAGTTAAACCGCGCTGGAGCTCAAGAAATTTTTCTTCCCGTTCTCCTTCCTTCTGAACTTTGGAAAGAGACAGGTCGTTGGGATGTCTACGGCAAGGAGCTTTTCCGCGTAAAAGACCGACATGACAGGGAATTCTGTTTAGGTCCTACACACGAGGAGATAATTACAGATATTGCCCGCAATAATATCCGTTCATATAAACAACTTCCGATCAATCTATATCAAATTCAGACAAAATTCCGTGACGAAATACGCCCGCGATTCGGAGTTATGCGCTCGCGCGAGTTTATGATGAAAGATGCTTATTCTTTCCACGCGACGGAAGAGTGTTTGCAAAAAGAATATAAGAATATGTACGATACTTACTGCCGTATTTTTGACCGGATAGGGTTCAAATATAAAGTGGTGAATGCCGATTCCGGAATTATGGGTGGGGGATTTTCGCAGGAATATATGGTCTTGGCCGATACGGGCGAAGAAGAAATTTTCTACTGTGAAGAATGCGCTTATGCCGTTTCATCAGAAGCAAAAAAATCCGACAATTGCCCAAAATGCGAAGGCAAAAGCTTAAATAAAACGCGAGGGATTGAAATAGGTCATATTTTTCAGCTTGGGACAAAATATTCTGAAGGGATGAAGGCAACATATCTTGACGAGAACAATGAAGAAAAACCTTTTATTATGGGGTGTTATGGAATAGGGGTGGGGAGAACTGCCGCCGCCGCAATAGAACAAAGCCATGACAAAGACGGAATTATTTGGCCGATGGCGATAGCTCCATATAAAGTTGTAATTGTGCCTGCAAATTCCGAGGATCCGGAACAAATGGTCATGGCGAAGAAAATTTATGGCGATTTGAATCATGAGGAAACTGTACTCGATGACCGTCCCGGTCGTCTTGGCATGAAATTAAAAGATGCCGATTTAATCGGTTTTCCAATTAAAGTAATTATCGGCAAAGCTTTGAAAGATGGTAAGATTGAAATTAAACTGCGTAAAAGCGGTGAAGTTAAATTGGTTGAAATAGGAAAAATTGTAGAGGAGATAAATGACCTGCTTTAATTGTTCCAAACGATGCGATAAGCCCGAAGAAGCGTGCGGCGTCTTTGGTCTCTACTCATACAACGGCGATCATCTGGGCAAAACAACTTATTATGGTCTTTTTGCTCTTCAACATAGGGGACAAGAGTCTGCAGGCATTGCCGTATCTAATGGAAAAGAGATAAACGCTCATATAGGGATGGGGCTTGTTAATGTTGTTTTTGGTGGGGAATGGAAATTCAAAGGTCTTACAGGAAACATTTCTATTGGACATGTTCGTTATTCGACTACCGGAGGCAGTTCTCTTGCTAACGCGCAACCGTTTGTTTTAGAGACCAAATTTGGCCCAATTGCGTTGGCTCACAATGGGAACCTTATAAATACAGCCGACTTAAAAGCGGAGCTTTTAGAAAAAGGGTTTAAATTTTTAGGGACATCCGACACAGAAGTTATCGCAGGGCTTCTTGCTACTGCCAAAGAAGATAATTTTGAAGAGGCTGTCTTGTCAACCTTAAAAGAGATTCATGGTGCTTTTTCTCTTGTTATTATGACAAAAGATAAACTCTTTGCCATAAAAGATCCCCATGGGATCAGACCTCTTTGTGTGGGCGAAATCGAAAATGCCTATGTGGTAGCTTCCGAAACATGCGCGCTCGATATTGTCGGCGCAAAATTTTTAAGAGAAATTTCAAACGGCGAAATGGTTATTATTGACAAAGACGGGATGCAGTCCAAAACATATTCTCGTGGAAATCGTTCCGCTCTTTGCGCTTTTGAATTTATTTATTTTGCCCGTCCGGATTCTGTCATTAATGGTAGGAGCGTATATGAAGCTCGTGTCAGTATGGGGAAATATTTGGCCAAAGAGCATCCCGCCCCTTATACCGAGCTTATAAGCGGTGTTCCCGACTCGGGGATCCCCGCGGCAATAGGGTTTGCGGCAGAAAGCAGAATTCCATTTGGCGATTCACTCATCAAAAACAGGTATGTGGGAAGAACCTTTATCCAGCCTAGCCAGGATATAAGGGAGATGGGGGTCAAAGTTAAACTAAATCCGCTTAAAGAGACAATCAAGAGCAGGAAACTTGTTGTGATAGATGATTCTGTTGTTAGAGGAACTACTTCAAGGAAAATTGTAAAGTTATTAAAGGATACAGGGGCAAGAGAGGTTCATTTTAGGGTCTCTTCGCCGCCGATAACAAATTCCTGTTTTTATGGGATTGATACTCCAACAAAGGCAGAACTTATAGCCGCAAATCTTTCAATAGAAGGGATTAGGAAATATCTTGATGTTGATTCTTTGGGGTATTTAAGTTTAAATAGTCTTGTAAAAGCGATAAATATGCCGGCGGATGAGTTGTGCCTTGCCTGTTTATCAGGTAAATATCCTGTACAAATACCAGAGAAGCTTGAAAATCTGAAATTATTTTTTAAATAAGGAGGTGGGGAGAATGGGAGATAATTGCGAGTGCGGGAGCTTTCCAAAGTGCCAAAAATGTGGAGGGCAGCTTGTTCCATTGTCAGATTTTTCTAACAACGCGGTTTCTATTCGTTATAAATCTTGGGCCTGTACGAATAAAGATTGCAGATTTTTTATAGTTTTACGCGGTGGGGATGTTTATTATGGAACAGCGACAGCCGAATCGGCAAGATAACGAAATGGAAATAAAAAAGTACAATTAGACTGAAATTTTGTTATAATTATTAGGAAAACTAAACAGAGGCCTTTTGAGCTTATACGGTAGATTACAATTAAAATTCTGAAAATTCGGAACAAAAAAGAAGGTGGTTGAAAATGAATGGTCTGACCTACAAATCCTCAGGGGTTGATATTGAGGCGGGGTACGAAGTCGTAAAGAGGGTAAAAAAACTTGCCCGCACCACATTTAATCCTTCTGTAGCTTCTGGAATCGGCTTCTTCGGCGGATGTTATGCAATAGACAACAAAACCATGCTGGTCTCTGCGACTGACGGTGTTGGTACTAAACTAAAAATCGCTTTTATGATGAATAAGCATGATACCGTTGGAATCGATCTTGTTGCGATGAATGCTAATGATGTAATTTGCTGTGGGGCTCGGCCTCTCTTTTTTCTGGATTACATAGGCGTGCATAAATTAAACCCCGACATTGCGGAAGACATCTTAAAAGGTATTGTTAACGGATGTAAACAAGCAGGCTGTGCCTTAATTGGCGGAGAGACGGCAGAACTTCCCGGCCTTTACAAAGACGGGGAATATGACCTTGCCGGTTTTGTTGTCGGCATGGCTCAAAAGAAAGATATTATAAATGGGTCAACTATTAAATCGGGCGACAAGATAATAGGGCTTGCCTCTTCGGGAATTCACAGCAATGGATATTCTCTGGTGAGGAGGGTCTTTTTCTGTTGTGCTGACCTTCCCCTTGATGAAGAATTAAAAGGACTTGATAAACCGCTAGGAGAAGAACTACTTACACCAACAAGAATTTATGTTAAAACGATTTTAAGTTTAATTAAGCAAGTCAAGATTAAAGGGATTGCGCACATAACTGGTGGCGGGCTTCCCGAAAATGTTGCACGGCTTCTTCCGAAGGGAACAAAAGCTCATGTAGAGCGATTTTCATGGAAACATCCATCGATATTCGGCCTAGTCCAAATGTATGGAAGAGTTAGCAATGATGAGATGTACAAAACTTTCAATATGGGGATCGGAATGGTTTTGGTCGTTGCCAAAAAAGATGTAGATAAAACTTTAAAGGCGTTGAAGAAATTAGGCGAACAGGCATTTTTAATAGGGGAAATTCAGAAGGGGAAGGGGGAAGTGGAGATACAATAACCAATTTCTAATTTCTAATTTCTAATTTCCAATGTCCAATGACTAATGACTAATTGTCTCGGCAGTGCCGGGATAATTGAGATGAGCTTATGTTTTCTGACAATTTTTGTACCACAAATTTTCTAGCATCTATCATAAACTTTTGATAAAATAATATGATAAATGGAAAAAAACAGAAAAGATATAACCCTTTATAAATTAAAATTTGAAGTTATTTCCAAGCTTGATTTTAGCGTTAGTACTACTTATGTCTATTGGAAAGTTATTACTACGGTTAAGCATCCTACATTGAAGAGCCAAGAAAAGAGTGTTAAGCTAACAATATCCGATCCGGATGAAATTCGCTTAAGCAAAAGAGATCATATGGTCTTTTTGTTTTATAGAAAAATTAAAAAACGATATTTGTGTGTAGTTGTTAAGCAATTAAACGAAAGAGGATTTATTGTTACCCAAAATCCG
>MEUB01000056.1 GCA_001771535.1 candidate division WOR-1 bacterium RIFOXYB2_FULL_37_13 | reverse complement strand
TGTTTCCCTGTAATTTCTTCAAATTTTTCCAGATCAGCCGAAGTTGTTTCCCAAGGATTATTATCATCTACCGTTTTCCATGAGACAACAGCTCCTGTATAGCATCCATTGATATTGAGATCAATTGTTTCAGTTGGGTTAGAGATCGATATTGCATTTGCAAGAGATGCAAAGACTATTACAGTAGCAATTATAATTAAAACCATATAGGCTTGTTTTTTCATGGGTTTGTTTTTATTCTCCTATTTCTTTTGCAACAATATTTTCAAAAGCTTTCTTTAATGATTTTTTATCAGGTAAAGACAATTGATATTTTGAAGCAAAAAGTTTATTTGATATGCCGCCTAATGCATATTCTACAAGGGTATGGTTCTTTTGTGCTCCTAAAACTATTCCTATAGGCTCGCTGTCATCTTTTGCCATTTCTTCTTTTTTGAAATAATTTAGATACATGTTCATTTGCCCTATATCTTGATGTGCAATATTTCCTAATTTCAAATCTATTAGAACAAAACACTTTAAAATGCGATGATAAAAAACCAGATCAACATAAAAATGCTTATTCCCTAAAGTTATTCGATATTGCCTAGCTACAAAAGTAAATCCTTTTCCAAGTTCAAGCAAAAAATGCTGCATATTGTCTATAATTCTTTGCTCAAGCTCTCTTTCAGAATATCGGTAATTCTCCGGTATCCCTAAGAATTCTAAAACATAAGGACTTTTTACTATATCTTGAGCTTTTGCAATTTTGTGGCCTTTTTGGGCAAGAGCAAGAACTCCTTTTTTATCTTTACTTAAAGCAATTCGTTCAAAAAGCATAGAATTTATTTGCCTCTCAAGTTCCCTAACGCTCCACTTATTTGTAAGACATTCTTTTTGATAGAATGCTCTAGCTAAATCATTTTCAACAGATATTAATTCCACAATATGAGACCAAGACAAAAATCCAGACAGTGTCTGGATTTTTGGATAACTGAGAAAAAACCTCCTAAAATTAAACACATTTGAACGGCTGAAACCTTTCCCATGCTTTTGTCTTAAATCCATAGATATCTTATCTAATAACTCAGATCCATATTCAGCTTTTTCTTTGCTCTTTTGCTCATAAGTAACTATATACTGGCCAATTTCCCAATAAGTTTTGACTAAAATAGAATTTACTTCTCTAAAAGCTTTTTGCCTAGATTGAGACAAAAGCTCTCCAATAGAATTTATAAGTAACTTATAATTATTTCGACCAACAATTTCCCCTTTCAACATTACACCCCTATTTAAGATTTTTTGGAACTTTTCCCCGCTTCTTTATTTTGCGTATTTCTCAGGATTTTTCTTGAATTCGGAAGGACATCCTGCACAACAGAAAGAATATATTTTTTTCGCGATGTCTGTGAAAAATATTTTATCGGCTCTCTTTTTATTGATATTAAGTTTATCATCTTCTTTAATATTAACCAGCCAATCAGAATCCCAAATTATTTTAAAGTTAATAGTCTCTAGCCCTCCGCTGTGGTGATGGGCTATAATATCAAGCACTTCGGCAATTTTATCATCTGGGAAATCTGCGATTTCAAGTATCTTTTTGGCTATTGGGGAGCCTTCTATCTCCTGATACTTACCGGCCGTTGAATTGTATTTTTTTTCTGCGTTGTGGATACCTATATCATGCAAAATAGCAGAGGCAATTATAACATCCTTATCTCCGCCCTCTTTTGACATAATTTGTTCCGCAAAAGATAAAACCTTTTTCGCATGACTTATCCTTTTCTGATCACCATCAAAATAAGTTTCCATTGCTTTTAACAATGTATCTTTTATGTCCATTCTTCTCTTAAAACATCTCCTTTGATTCCCACAACAATTAATTTAATCGGAATTTTTCTTTTTGCCTGCGCCTGCGCCTCTTTTGCAATGGCAAGAAGCCCTCCGCAGCATGGAACTTCCATAATCATAACAGTCAAAGTATTAATCTTTGCCTCATCTATCATAGTCTTAATTTTATTTATATAAATTTCCTTGTCGGAATCAAGTTTTGGGCAGGCAATTGCCAAGCTTTTATCTTTTAGGTAATCTTTGTGGAAATCAGCCAATGCGTACCCCACACAATCAGCCGCAAAAATAACATCTCTTCCTTTAAAATAAGGGGCATTAGGAGGAACAAGATGAAGCTGTACCGGCCACTGCCTAAGTTCTGATTCTCTTTTTCCCTCTTCACTATTAGAAGTTCTTTTCTCATTTGAAAAATCAATCATCTTCGCCCCCGGGCATCCACACTCTTTATCCTCATAAGGTGCTGCTTCTCTCTCTTCTATTTTTATGGCATCAACAGGACATGTGCCAATACATGCCCCCAATCCATCGCAAAAGAGGTCGGAAATCAATCGAGCTTTGCCATCAATAAGCTGAAGAGCCCCTTCGGGGCATCCCGGAATACAATCACCACACCCCATGCACTTTTCTGTATCTATTTTTATTACTTTACGCTTCATAAAATCACCTTTCCTAAAAATCTTTTTAATTATTTAGAAATCAAAAATATCCCTTCAACGGCTCTCCAATTAATAAACGAGCCGTAAATATTTGCCCCGCTTTCATCCAAGTAAATCTCTTTTAAAATTTTAATCTCCTTATCCTCACAAAGAACCTTAAAATCTTTTATGGTCATAAGCCTGATATTGGGGGTATCGTACCATTCATAAGGAAGTGTCTTTGTCTTGGGCATCCTCTGGGTAAAAAGCAAATCAAGCAACAGTTTCCAATGCCCAAAATTAGGAAAACCTACAACAGCTTTTTTACCAACCCTTATCATATCAGAGATTAAAGGAGCAGGATTATAAACAGCCTGCAATGTCATATTTAAAACAACAAAATCAAAAAAATCATCATCAAAACTGGCAAGCCCTTTGTTCAAATCAAGCTGTAAAACCGATAATCCCTTTTTAAGGCATATGTTGATATTTTCCGGAGAATTGTCTACCCCAAATCCTTTCACATTTTTATTTTTTATCAAAGAATCAAGCAATGCTCCATCATTGCAGCCCAAGTCCAACACTTTTGAATTATCAGATATAAAATCAGCGATTATTTTATGATCCGGTTTTATCGTCTCTTTATAAATCATTCTCCGTCTCCCAAATAATTTCTTATGGTATGTGTAAGTTGGTCTATTTCCAAAAGAAAAGCGTCATGCCCATAATTGGACTCAATAGCCCTATATGAAACACTGCCAAAATTGTTTTTTATCGCATCAACTATTTCCAGAGACTGGTATTCAGGAAAAAGCCAGTCAGATTTAAAATAAATAATCAGGAATCTGGCAGAAGTTTTTGCAAAAGCCTTTTGCAAGCTCCCCTCCCCCTCGTCTTCAATATTGAAAAGATCGATTGCCCGGGTTAAATAAAGATAGCTGTTCGCGTCAAATCTTTCGGTAAATGCTAATCCTTTATATCTCAAATAACTCTCAACTTCAAAAAGAGGAGCGGTAAACCGATCCTTTAGCCCTTCATCCCTCATTCCTCTTCCAAACTTGTTCCTCATCGATTTATCACTTAAATAAGTAATATGGCCTATCATCCTAGCAATTGCCAACCCATTATTGGGAAGGGCTTTTCCATAATAATATCCATCCTGCCAATTTGGGTCGTGCATAATTGCCTGACGGCCGACTTCGTTAAAGGCAATATTTTGTGCGGATGTCTTTGCTGTTCCGGCAATTGCTATTACCTTTTTTGCCCTGTCAGGAAAACTTATGGAAAACTGGAGGGAAAGCATAGCCCCCATAGAACCTCCGGCAACAGCATATACTGCCTCTATGCCTAAATGATCCAATAGCCTCGCTTGAACTATTACCATGTCTTTTATGGTAATAGAAGGAAATAAAAGAGCGTAAGGTTTTTCTGTTTTTGGATTTAAGGAAGAAGGCCCCGTAGATCCCATGCATCCACCCAAAACATTAGCGCAAATAATAAAATATTTATCCGTGTCAAAAGCCTTCCCCGCGCCAACTACACCACCCCACCAGCCTGCAACATTAGCATCACCCGAAAGGGCGTGAAAAATCAATATGGCATTTGTTTTATCTTTATTTAAATTGCCATAAGTCTGATATGCAATGGTAACAGGCCCGAAAGTTTTTCCGCTTTCGAGCCTGATCTCATCAAAATCAATAAGCATAACAGCGATCTCCCTAGGTTTTGGCCAAAGCCTGATCTATGTCTCCTATTATATCATATACATCTTCTATCCCGACAGAAAGCCTTATAAAATCAGGGGTTACTCCTGCGGATTTCTGCTCCGCAACCGAAAGCTGTTGATGCGTAGTTGAGGCGGGATGAATAACAAGTGTTTTTGCATCACCTACGTTTGCAAGATGAGATGCGAGTTTTACGCTATCTATAAATTTTTTTCCCGCCTCCATTCCACCTTTAATTCCAAAACCGACAATAGCCCCGGAGCCTCTTTTTAAATATTTATCCGCTTTTTTCTTTTCGGGGCTTGATTCTAATCCAGGATAATTAACCCATGAGACTTTCTCATGTTTTTCCAAAAACTTTGCCACCTTCAATGCGTTTTCCGAATGTCTTACAATTCTCAAATGAAGGGTCTCAAGTCCTTGAAGGAACAAAAAGGAATTAAAAGGAGAAAGAGCCGGCCCCATATCGCGAAGAAGCGTCACTCTTGCTTTAATTATATAAGCGATATTGCCGATAGGGCGCAATGCCTCTACAAATTTCAGACCGTGATAACTTGGATCAGCATCTGTAATCAATGGAAATTTGTCGTCTTTTTCCCAGTCAAATTTACCAGAATCCACTATAATTCCTCCAATGGACGTCCCATGCCCTCCAATAAACTTTGTGGCAGAATAAACGACAATATCGACTCCATGCTCTATAGGTTTTAACAAATAAGGGGTAACTGTATTATCCAAAATAAACGGGATACCGGCATCATGCGCGATTTTGGAAACGGCGGAAAGATCTGTAACATTTAATTTGGGGTTCCCCACGCTTTCCGCATACAAAGCCTTTGTTTTTTCGGTTATGGCTTTTTTAAAGTTATCAGGATCGGAAGAGTCAACAAATTTAACCGTAATCCCAAATCTCTTTAAAGTATTGGCAAAAAGGGTGTATGTCCCTCCATATAAATTGTCGGCAGATACAATTTCATCCCCCTCTTTTGCTATATTCAAAATAGACAAGGTAATTGCAGATTGCCCCGATGCGACAGCAAGAGCCCCAACTCCTCCGTCCAACGCGGCCATCCTTTTCTCCAAAACATCGCTTGTCGGGTTCATAAGCCTTGTATAAATATTCCCAAATTCTTTTAAGGCAAAAAGATTTGCGGCATGTTCCGAATTCTTAAAGACATAAGAAGTAGTCTGATAAATTGGTACAGCACGCGATCCGGTAGCTATGTCAGGCTCTTGGCCTCCATGCAATAAAATCGTCTCATCTTTATAATTTGTATTACTCATTTTATTTACCTCCAATAATTTAATCTTGAAACAGTAACGTACTTATGTATCTTTCCGCGGTATCTGGAAGAAGAACAACTATTAATTTGTTTTTATTTTCAGGCCTTCCGGCCATTATTTTGGCTGCAAAAAGCGCGGCTCCGCTTGAAATACCGGCCAATATACCGTCTTTTTTTGCTATCGCCTTAGCATTAAAAAACGCCTCTTCATTTGAAACCTGTATAATCTCATCATAAATTTTTGTATCTAAAACTTCCGGGATAAATCCGGCTCCTATACCCTGTATTTTGTGCGGACCGGGAGCGCCTCCGCTTAAAACGGGAGAATCTTTTGGCTCAACTGCTATAATTTTAATTGAAGACTTTTTCTTTTTCAAAAATTTCCCGATCCCCGTAATTGTCCCTCCAGTTCCGATTCCTGCCACAAATATATCCACCTTCCCTCCCGTATCTTCCCATATTTCTCTTGCAGTAGTTTTGTAATGAATTGCGGGGTTCGCCGGGTTTGTGAACTGCTGGGGAATAAAAGAATTTTTATACTCTTTAGCCAATTCATACGCACGATCCACAGCCCCTTTCATCCCTTTTGTCCCATCCGTCAAAACAAGTTCAGCTCCAAGAAATTTTAAAAGGCTCCTTCGCTCCACACTCATAGTATCGGGCATTGTCAGGATGAGGCGGTAACCTTTTGCCGCCGCAACCCAGGCAAGCGCAATCCCGGTATTTCCGGAGGTAGGCTCAATAATAATTGTATCTTTTTTGATCTTCCCCTTTCTTTCCGCATCGGAAACCATCGCAAGGCCTATTCTGTCTTTAAGAGAACTTGCAGGATTAAAACTCTCAAGTTTTGCGGCAATTTTTGCCTGCAACCCTTCCGCAAAACGATTTAGCATCACCATCGGCGTCTTCCCAACCAACTCTGTCATATCTTTTGCTATCTTTGACATATACTTTCCCTCCTTTTTGAGCCCTCATCCAATTCTTTATATATTATAAGTATGCAATTTCTTGCTTTTCTCATCTCTTGCCAACATATCATCCAATGTAATGCTGGATAATTTTTCTTTAACACAACTCTCTATTTCCGTTAAAACTTCGCAAACAATATTTTTTTTCTTAACCTTACTGCTACACGCGCAAAACTCCATCGCTCCTTCAAAAGCTAAGACAACATCAAGCATTGTTATTTCAAAGGGCCTTTTTAAAAGCATATATCCTCCGCTTTTCCCTCTTACGCTTTTAACAAGATCCCTTCTTTTTAGAACAAGCAAAAGCTGTTCAAGATACCTTATTGGTATCTTTTGTTTATTTGCCATTTCTCCTATCTTCAAAGTCTTCTTGTCATAGTTTGCAGCAAGTTCGAGGAGAGCCTGCAAGCCGTATTTAACTTTAATTGAAAATCTCATGTGTCAACAATATCGCGAACCATAAACCTTGTCAAGCACTTTCTTTGATTAAGTCGATCAAATTAGTCAAGATTAAATTTCAAAGAATCAAATTGAGCAGGCAGGACAGTTTGGATTTTTGGGAATTTTTACTTTACGAAATGACATAGCTAAGGCATCAAAGGTTAAAAGCTCTCCTATCAATGGAGTTCCAATATTTAAGATGAGTTTTAAGGCTTCGGCTGATTGTATCGAGGCAACAATTCCTGCGACTGCGCCTGTGACTCCCGCTTCACGGCAGGAGGAGATGGTGCCTTGTGGGGGTTCTTTATCAAAAAGACACCTGTAGCAAGGGCTTTTGCCTGGGACAATTGAAGTTACTTGCCCCTCAAACCCCAAGACCGCCCCATGGACTAAAGTTTTTTTATTTGCCACACAAGCATCATTTATCAGAAAGCGGCTATCAAAGTTGTCGGTGCAATCGACAATAATATCGTAATCTTTTATTATTTCTAGGATATTATTTTTGTCCAAGCGGAGATGATGGGAGATAACTTTTATCTCGGAGTTAATTTTTTGAAGTTTCTTTTTTGCTATTTCAACTTTCAATTTGCCGATATCTTCTTCAAAATAAAGAACCTGGCGATTCAAATTATCAAGCTCAACATTATCGTTATCGACAATTCCAAGCACTCCAATACCTGCTTCTGCAAGGTAAAGAGACACAAGCGCACCAAGCCCCCCTACCCCAACAACAATAACTTTTGAAAATAGAAGTTTTTCCTGTCCATCTTTTCCGATTTGAGGGAGCACAATTTGGCGGCTATATCTTTCGAGCTTAATTTGTGAGAGAGACATATTACAAACCACTTTTCAGGATTTGCTCTCTAAAAAACGCAGTTATTTTTTGAGGTGAAACTTTTTTTTCTGAAACAAATCTCAATTTCACTCCTTCATCAATATCTCCAGTATATGTCAACTGTTCTAAAAACATTCGTTCACTAAAAATATCCCCATATTTTTTTTGGCAATATTTCACAATATCTTTTAATCCAGCAAGTTTATTTTTCAAAATAACATAAAGGTCAAAATAATCCCGATAATTACCGCGTCTTCCCAAAGCATAAGCTTTTGTCGCGGAAATATCTTTAATTGAAAGCAACGGAACAAAGCCTTTAAATTTAATAAGCGGGAAAATAGGATCCCAATAATAATTAAGCAAAGTAATTTTTATGCCATTATCAAGGACAAGCGTTAATTCATCAGAAGTATCAACTAATGTTTGTATTTTGCAATCATTAAATTCTTTGATGATTTTTTGTTTCACGGAAAATTTTACTTGTGAGTTTTTAAACAAATCAAAATCAAATGATTCTCTATGGTTTATTTGCAAAGCCAAAGCGGTGCCGCCTGCAAGATAATATCCATCTTTTAATATCTTGGAAAGGCGTCCAAGAATCTCTTGTCTTTTTTTATCTAATATGTCTAAATACAAGCTATCCATACTTTAACCATTTATCCCCTCCCTCTGGTAGAGGGTTCTTGCCTGCCAACCCTCAAACTACTTATCGATCGGGTGAGGAACGGGTGAGGGTTTATCAAATAGTGTCTTAGCAAACGGAACTATGCTTTTCCTGCTAAATCTTTTTGAGTTTTTTTTCGCAAAGTTATAAATTGTTTTGGCTCCCAGCATTTTTGCCAAAAAGCGGAGATGTTCCATTCTCCCCTTTTCCAGGGTTTGGAAGAGGATAACATTTTTATCTTTTTCCAAGGAGATATTATTAAAGTCAGCAAACCATAAGATAGATTTAAAGTATTTTGGGAGATTCATTATAAAAAATTATACCATAAGGAAAAACAACTTTCTACAAAACCCGGCCTTTTTTTTATTATTTTAAAATTAAGGTTTTTATTTATTCTTCAAGAACATAAACCCATTCTTTTTTAACTTCATCAATAAACTCTTTTGGCAAATCTTTTAAGGCTTCATTATCCCAATCTTCTACTTGGAGAGCTGTCAATGCATGATAAAGTTTTTCGGCAACAGGATGGACAGTTCCGCCATTAAAAGAAACTTCTTTTGCTTCACTACCATTCTCCATAATAATTTTACCAATTGGGCTTATGACTGCGGCAGTTCCGGTACAAAAAGCGCCTACAATAGTTTCTCCTCGCATTACAGTTTCAATCGCAATATCTTTTTCCATAACGCTATAGCCAAACGCTTTTGCAAGTTTAATGACACTATCGCGAGTTATCCCTGGAAGAATTGTTCCTGTAAGTCTTGGTCTAATTAAAGCAATTCTGCCATCACTTTCTTCTTCAATAGCAAAAAAGTTTGCCGCGCCAACTTCCTCTATTTTATTTTGGCCGTCACTGCTTAAGTAAATAACCTCTGATACTTCGGGGTGCTGTTTTTTTGCCTCTTTGGCCACAAGCATACTCGGGGCATAATTCCCGCCAGCTTTAATATTTCCAACAATTCCATGCGCAGAACGACGGGAGTTACTTTCTACAAGAAGGGTAATTGGAGTAAGCCCTCCTTTAAAATACGGTCCGACAGGGCTTGCAAAAATACACAAGGTATCTTCCGCGGCCGGTTTTACTCCTAATTTGGGGCCGGAACCAAATTCAAACGGGCGGACATACATTGAAGCCCCGACGCCATAAGGTGGGAGAAGTCTTTTATTCCCTATTACAGTTGCTTTTACTGCCTCAATAAGAAAGTCTGTTGGAATAGGATTCATACAAAGGCGCTCCGCACCCCGTTGCATCCTTGCAGCATTATCCTGTGGACGAAAAGCAACCAATCTTCCTTGCTTAGAGTAAAAAACTTTCATCCCTTCAAAAATGCCTTGTCCATAATGCAAAACCACAGCAGAAGGATGGATATTCATCTGCTCAAAAGGATAAAGAGCTCCCCTTTCTCCAAATTCCCATTTTCCGTTAGGATAATCAGCCGTAGCAACAACCATAGCATCACAAAAATTAAAATCAAAAGGAAGCCCTCCCCAATTAATCGGAGCCTCTTGCATCTTTTGAGCTCTTGCAAGAATTATCGGATAGTTTTCCAATAATCTTTCTGCTTTCTTTAATATCGAGCCACTTACAAAAGATTGGGTAAAAGAATCAGGATGCAAGCTCGGTAATAAAGACATATGCTTAAAATCATTTAACCTTACCCGAGCAACTCGACCGTCATCAGTAAAAACTTTGGCATATACTCCTTTACTTTTCATTAAATTAACAGCTATCAGATCTTCTTCTAACCTTGGAAGGCCCTTTTTAGACGAAAATGTTCCACGGAATCCAATAAACGGCACCCCATGAATATCAACTCTTCTAACATTTATCATAATTAGCCCCTCTCTTTTTTTTGTAAAAAAACTTATTAATTGCTTCTCGGAATTGTTTTTAAAAAATTTCAGACAAAAAAACAGCAGCAGCAAAATAAAGCATTCTTTTAATCTTACAACAGAAAACCTTGCTACAGCAAGCGCCTTAATATATAATTATTGTATTGCATCCTGGAGAGGTAGCAAAGTGGTCAAATGCCCCTGACTGTAAATCAGGTCCCTAACGGGTTCGAAGGTTCAAATCCTTCCCTCTCCAGTTGAGTCTTTAGTTTTTAGAAAGTTGCTAACTACTAAATACACACACTCAAACTCACACTTTTAATTAATTCTATAATCTAGTGAATTTCTTCTCAATTTTTAACGATATAAAAGCATGGAACTTACAAGAAATAAACGTATTGTTTTTCTATCAGGGCCATCGGGCACAGGGAAAGGGCCTATAATAGCCGGAACAAGAAAGTTCTTTCCGCAAATTAATATTGGTGTTGTAGAAGTTTATAAGAGCTTTGAATCGAGACCAGATAGGAAATTAAGAAAAAGCGATAACCCCCAATATTTTCTTCCCGCTGCTGAAATAATTTCTTTCAAAGAAGATTCTAATTGGATTGTTTGGGATTGCAGAGGAACTCCTCAAGCAATCTCTCTTAACCATGTTTTAGAAGCTACAAAAAACTCAAGCGTTGTTTATGTAGAAGTTTTTCATGCAGCAGCTGAAGCAATGAAAAAAAACAGAGAATTTATGGAATGCCATGGCCTTAATCCTGTATCCGTTTTTGTTTCTCCCCTATCGCAAGAAGACATATTAATATTAAAGGAATCAAGCGGAGAAAAAAACGAAGAAAGAGCTTTAACAGATTTTTTAACACAGTTAATAATGGACAAACAGATTCAGAGGAGCCATCATTTAAATACTCCCGTTTCTCCTGATTTTATTTCAGAGGCTTTAATCCGTGCTCAACATGGTTATGAGGAATTAAAAGATGGACATAACTATGATGGAGTATTAGTAGTTCCTGATGGTGAAGGAGGCCCGACTTGGGGACTTAGGACTGATGGTGTAACTTTTTCTAGGCATCCTGTTTCTCACGCTTGGAAAGCAATGTGCAAGCTTGCTGCTATTTTTAGAGGGGAAAAGCCTCAATTTGATGAAGTTTGGCCTTCAGATTTGATTCCTTAACAAATAAATTATAAAAATAAAAACAGAAAAATAAGCAACTGCTCCTAAACCAAGAAGGCAAACTTGAAAGTTAATCCAGCAGAGTCTAAATTTGCTTACCGGCTAATTTTTGGGTTACCGACAACCAATCCAATTTTGCTTTAACTATTTCTTCGGGATGAGTTGATATTCTGTTGTGTGCAGTTCCTTTTAGTGTCATAGGAGTAACATCAGCCCCTGAACTTTTAAATAACTTTATTGTTTCATTTTTTGTTGATTGTTTAATTGTAGGGTCGTTATTATAATATATAATCAAAATTTGCTTACCTTCCAATTCATTAGGGCTGGGACGGAAGTTGTCAGGGTAAGGAAGCCCCAGTTGAATTATTGCCTTCCCAGACTCATAATCTGTTGCTGCCAATCTCATACAAAATGCCAACCTCTCACGTTCAATTTTATTTCCAGTATGAGATTCTCCACGGAATAAAGCTTGAGGAATTTTAGCAACAAAATAACCTGCAGTAAGCTCCGGTAAACTGGCTACAACTGAAACCGCAGAAAAAAATGTTGCTCTTACCATGTCAGAGCTTCCGTTTGCAACAATCCCCAATACTTGCTTGTACGCTTTTTTATAAGCATATTTGTCAGATCTTCTAAGGTTTAGCATTACCATAAATGCCAGCCGTCCCCCCATACTGTGCCCATTTATGAGTATTCTTTTGTTGGGGTTCCTATCTGCTATTTCTACCACAGCTTTTGTTATTACGCCAGCATAATATTCGAGGGAATAATCTTTAAATTCACTTAAAGGCCTTACAATCCTATCTCCCAAATGTCCCGGAAGTGTTAATGCTATTGTTGAAAGCCCCCTTTCCGCATTAAGTATATTGTGTAGATTTGTATATAAAGGATGCTGATTTGTTCCATTTAAACCAATCTCAATAATATTTTTTAATTCCGGGCGGATGGCTCTTCCAATGGGGGCATAACTTAATCCATATATAAATTCTTGATTGCCTATATGAACTTGAAAATCAGCTCGTCGAAAAACTGGTTCGTTAAGATTAACTATTCCAAGAAAGTGCGTTAGTGGTTTGCTAACAACAGGAAATATTCTCTGCACTTTCAATATCCCCTCAAACTTTTATAAAAATTATCGTAGGTTGTTCTCACTTTCCTATTTCGGCATAAGAGCAGAAAAATTTCAGATTCTCTGCCTTACAACCTCATACATTACAACCGCGGCGGAAACAGAAGCATTGAGCGAAGAAATTTTTCCTTTCATCGGAAGATTGACTAGATAATCACAATTTTCTTTTACAAGCCGCGAAAGTCCCTCTCCTTCCCCTCCCACAACCAACGCTGTCGGCAGTTTGAAATCAGCTTTTGTAAATTCTTTATCAGCTTTTTCATCAAGGCCGACAACCCATACCCTGCTATCTTTCAGCTTTCTTATAACATCATTTAGGTTAGAAACTCGAGCAACAGGAACATACTCAACCGCACCAGCAGATGATTTGGAAACTGTATCTGTCAAAGGAGCTGCTCTCCTTTTTGGGATCACAACACCATGGGCGCCAGCAGCATCTGCAGTCCTTAAAATTGCCCCTAAATTATGAGGGTCTTCCAACCCATCAAGCAAGATTATAAACAAAGGCTCTTTTTTTGATTCTGCAACAGCCATAATTTCTTCGACAGAAACATAGATTGCAGGAGAAACGGTCGCAATTAATCCTTGATGTTTCGCATTTTTTGCAATGCGGTCAAGCTCACTTCGATCAAGAAATTCATAAAGAATCTTTTTTTGCCTTACCTGATTTACAACCTCTTCAATCCCATGCAATCCCTTTGCTATAAAAATCTTGTTTATTGGACGACCCGATTTTAGAGCTTCTATAATTGAATTTTTACCCAATATAAATTCTGACATATTTATTTATAGCCATCCTTAAAACCTCGACACCTATTTTGTCAACGCCTCTTCAAAAATCTCAAGCGCTTTGTCAATCTGCGGTTTCTTAACAATAAGGGGAGGGACAAATCGAATAACTGTCCCATCTCCGCCGGTTGAGATCAACACCAACCCGTTTTCCAAACAAAAGTTCATTATCTTTTTAACAATCGCATTGTCGCAAAAATCAACTCCGACCATAAGACCTAAGCCGCGAACCTCTTTAATTTGTGAATATTTCTTTTGAAGTTTCTTAAGTTGTTTAATTAGATAATTGCCAAGCTTCTCCGTCTTTTCCAAAAGGCTCTTTTCTTTTATAACATTTATCGTCGCAATTGCGGCAGAACAGCTCACTGGATTTCCGCCAAAAGTTGATCCGTGGGCTCCTTTCGACCACTTTGCCATAAGCTCTCGACCCGCAACACACAAGCCCAAAGGGAATCCCGATGCAATCCCTTTTGCCAAAGTTATAACATCAGGAACAATCCCGGCATGCTCAAAAGCAAACCATTTTCCGCATCTCCCCACACCCGACTGCACTTCATCGGCAATCAGCAAAACATCATTATTGTCACAAAGTTTCCGCAAACCCTGCAAAAATATAGGCGAAATAACTTTGTATCCGCCCTCCCCCATTACCGGCTCAAAGATAATGCCTCCAATTTGATGCTCTTTAATTATTTTTTCGACAGAAGAAAGATCAAGGGGTGATATGTAAACTTCCGGAAGTAAAGGCTCATAACCATCACGATATTTCATTTTTGACGTAGTAACGGAAAGGGCACCAAGCGTTCGCCCGTGGAATGACCCTTCAAACGCAATAATCCCGGGCTTTTTTGTCGCATATTTTACAAGCTTCAAAGCAGACTCAACAGCTTCTGTCCCGCTTTGACAGGCAAATATCTGGGAATTGGGAATGGGAGATATTGATCGGATCTCTTTGCCAAGAGAACCATATGGTTCATATAAAGCGATTCCGATACATGTATGAATTAATTTTTTAGTTTGTTCAATTGCGGCTTTTACAACTTTGGGATGGCAATGACCGGTTGAGCATGTGGCAATTCCCGATGCAAAATCAAGGTACTCTTTACCATCTGTTCCATAAAGATAACAGCCTTTTCCAGATGCAACTTCAAAATCTTCGAAGTAGCGACCAAGAACCGGCGACGTATATTCTTTGAATTGCTCAAGCATTGACATGATAAGTATTATACACTATTTATGTTATACTATTCTAAATTTACTGTAAAACTATGAATAACAAAAAAATCAGATTATCAATCAGTCTTTTGTTCTTTTTTTTAATCTTCTCTATAGCCTCTTTTGCAAAGGCAGAATATGCCCCCGGAGATATTATTGTCAAATTCAAAGAAAATGTCATTGCGTTCCCTGAAAGTATAAAAGCGCTCTCTTTACATTCTTTCTCAATAAGCTCGAGTTCTGTTGAAAATTTACTTTCGTCCCTCAGGTTAAACAGCATGAAAAAAATATTTCCGAATGAAAAGCCGCCTATCGAAGCATTCGCGGTAGTCGGATCAAAACGGATAAAAAGGCCCGATCTCTCCCGCGTATTTTTGTTAAAGTTTCCAAAAGAAACAAATATAGAAACACTGGTTCAAACATTAAAAACCCTGCCTGAAGTGGAATATGCTGAGCCAAACTACATAATAAAAGCTTTTATAGCACCCAACGACAGCTATTATTCAGGCTACCAGTGGAACATGAAAAAAATAGAGGCGGAAACCGCATGGAACATTGAAACTGGAGAGGCAAACACAATTGTTGCGGTTATTGATACAGGAATAGATTACAACCATGAAGATCTGGCAGGGAAAATTATACTGGGCTACGATTTTATAAATAATGATGATAATCCGATAGATGATGACGGGCATGGAACACATGTTGCGGGAGTAATAGGCGCCATAACCAACAACAACAAGGGCGTTGCGGGACTTAATTGGAATTGCAAAATTCTGGCTGTTAAAATTATGGATAGTAATGGCTCGGGCTATATAGAAACTGCCGCAGCTGGGATAAACTACGCGGCAAACAATGGCGCAAATGTTATAAATATGAGTTTTGGCGTAGATGCGGATTTAAAAAATCTGCTGCAAGACGCGGTTGCAGACGCTTATACAAAAGGATGTGTATTGGTAGCAGCAGCCGGCAACGAAAACTCAAGTAAAGAAAATTATCCCGCGGCTTATCAGGACTATGTAATAGCCGTAGCAGCGACAGACCAGAATGATTTAAGGAGTAGCTGGGGAGTACCAGCTTCAAATTACGGTACATGGATAGATGTTTGTGCTCCAGGAACCGACATCGCCAGCACATGGCTAAATAATAATTACGTCCTTTCAGATGGGACATCAATGGCGGCTCCTCATGTCTCGGGCTTGGCAGCTTTAATTTTTTCTCAAAATCCATCAATTTCAAACGAAAATATCAGAACACAGATTGAAAATTCATGTGTAAATATAGACAATTTAAACCCATCTTATGCCGGGCTTTTGGGGCATGGAAGAATAAACACTGCGCTGGCCATCGGCCTTCCCATAATAGAAATATCTTCACCGAAAAATTCAAGTTACGTAAGCGGAACTATAGCAATACAAGGAACCGCAACCAGTACAAATTTTTTAGATTATACAGTTCAGATTGGTTACGGGACATCCCCTTCTACTTTTGAAACAATATGCACAGGAGAACATGAAATAATCAACGGCTCTTTTGGTACTTTTGATACGACACAAAAACCTGATGGGATTTACACCCTAAAAGTAGTAGTACGAATTAAAACACTGCTAACCTCGGAAATAACTACTACTATTAATATAGACAATACGCCTCCGCAAGTAACTATTACTTCCCCTAAAGAAGGAGAAATAATAAAAGAACTTGTTACAATTGAAGGCGAAGTAAAAGACGCAAATTTCAGTTATTATACTCTCTCTTCCGCCAAAAATTCCAACTTCGTGATAATATCCGCTTCTTCAACTCAATCGGCAAACAGTATTTTAGGATACTGGAACACAAAAGGAATGGAAGGAATATATAATTTAAAATTGACAGGCGTCGATCTGGCAGGGAAAGAAAACTCCCAAACAATCAGCATCGATATCATTTCAGGCAAAGCTCCATCAGTCGAAATAAAAGGAATCACAACTCCGGGGCCAAACCCTTTTAATCCTCAGACACAAAGTGAAACATATATTTATTATAATTTATCCAATAACGCTCCTACTACATTGTATATTTTTAGTATAAGCGGAAGCCTTATTCATAAGCGCTCATTTCCAAGCGGAGAAAATGGCGGGAAAGCAGGTGAAAATTTAGTCGGATGGAATGGCAAGGATTTATTTGGCACAACAGTCGGCAATGGCGTCTATTTATACAAAATAACAACAGACATGAAAATTATAGGATCCGGCCGGATAATAATAGTAAGATAATCTCCGTTAGAAACTCAAAGTCCCCTCAAAACTCAAAGAACTGGCAAAAAGATTATCTGTAGACTTTATTCTGTTTTCAAAGTTAACGGTTTTATATGAAGCCGTAAGAATAATACTGTTTAATATGGGATTCTCCTGTGGGATGGTAAAGTTTAAGCTCCAAGTATTTACAGTTTTTAAATAATCTGTATCAGGAAGAGTACCCCCTGCTTGAACCTCTCCCCCGTTATGCTCGTCTTCCAGCATATATACAAGCTCCCCCCACAGAAAAGCCCTATATTTTGATGTTATTCTTGACCAGTTTCTATGGCGATTTCTGTTATCTGTCGCATCAGTTGTAACTTTTAAATTATAATCAGCATCAAGAGAAAATTTATCGTGAGGTTTAAATGAAACCGTACATTTTAGGGTCTGGTTATTTGTTTTTAATTCTGTAGTAGAAGTCGATGTAACATTATAATATTCCTCATATATAACTCCCGGAGCTATGGATAAAGCGGCCGCAGGAGTAAAAGTTAAGGTATAATCCTGCGTAAAGGTTCGGTTGTCAGTTGCAACCTCAAATGTGCCGGAAGGAGTAACAGCTTTTCTGTTGTACAAAGTATAATTTGAATTGAGTTTAAATTTTTCAAATGAAATTGGTCTCCAATTTGCGCTATATGTATTAGAATCTCCCTTACTTTCACTTGCTGTTTCGTTAATAGTGTGGTCTTCTGTATACATCCATTTTGTGGACAAAGAAGAATGAGGTTCAACGGCAATATTTGTTGATTGCTTTTCATTTTTAGGGTTTTTCCCGCTTACAAGGACAGACGGAGTCTCTTGTCTGTTGTAATCATAACTGGTACTGACAATATTCACCGGATTAAAATCAATATGGTAAGTCGTATTTTTTGTTTCAACTACTCCTTCTGGTGTAGGTAAATATGTAAATTCCTGATGGTTTAAATGTTTCGCATATGTCATTAGCTTATTTACTCGAGGAAAAGTTAAATCAATAGACGTGTCATAGCTTAAATCTCTAGTCGTTTTCCAGCTTGTGGTCACTTCCCCTGTCTGTGTGTTCAAAGCTTTTGGTTCAGACAGCTGCATATCTGTTGAAAATTTTATTCGATTTGTAAATCCAAGACCATAATTCAAATGCATGGCCTCAGTTATCCCTTTTGTAAAATTCACCCTATCCTGGGAAAAAGTACTTTGTCCATCATATTTCTGGGTAAAACTTAAAAATCCATGCCTATATTCCTTTGGAATAATCCCCAAAGAATAAGAATTTAAGTAACTATCCGCAGTCAAAGCCCCTCCTGGGCTTAAAGGATCACCATGTACTTCCTGGTTTTTTTGTGAAAAGGTGACATCAGCCAACCCAAAAGGATTAAGCGCGCCGGTATAAATTCTTTCATAATTACGGGTATAATTAGAATGGGAAGTTCCTATGGGATTATTGGTTTCTCTGTATAAATAACTTGTTCTAAACCCTAAGGCCAAAGGCTCAAGTTCAAGCGATAAATCCTGAGAGTTTGAGCCAACCCCAATAGCGGTTCCGCCAAGAGGACTAAAATCAAACCCCAACTCTCTCTTATTGTAATTAACAGAAACCTTGCTGACTTTGCTCTTAATCCCATACTTATATGCCTTATCTATTTTTGAAGTTACAAATTGAATACCAGAATCTGATTGATATTTATAATCGACGGTAACCGCGTCTTTTGTTCCCAGGGTAACATAATAAAAAGTTATTGTCCCATAAATATAATCTATAAAATAATCTTTATCCCTGTTCATTAAATAATTATTTACGTACACTTTTTCACTATTTTCAATAACAGGCAAAAACTTCAATCCAATTCGCGTAGTATTTGCGGCAAAAGAAAATGCTTCTGTTGTCCCCGCAGAACTAATTACCTTGTCATTTGTGGTTTGGGCATAGTTTGTATTAATCTGCAAAAGATCTCCAAACTTAAAATCGGCGTCTACCCCTACTAAATCCTGAGAAATGTCATTGCTGGAATTGGATTGTTGAGCAACATATCGGAAATAAATATCATAGCTTTTTGTTGTATCCAACGGCTTATTAAACATAATATAAGGCGTTCCACTCGCGTAATTTATGGAATAATCTCCATTTGTTTCAAGGGTGCTGCTGTTCCTGGTATAAAGAGTTTTTATTTCCGAACCAGTAGCCCAAACATTAACCTGCTCAGAACCCGGAACAATATTACGATATCCCGTAATATAATAAGGTCCGCGGCCACCGGCTCCAGTGGATGTAAACCTTCCCGTTATACTTTTGGAATAAGTATAAACAACCGCGACTTCCAACGTAGCGTCAAAGGTTGTAAGCATTTTGATTGTGCCTGTATAATATCCGTTTGACGTATCCGCGGGGTCATTTACAAAAGCAAGTTTTGTTGGAGGAATAACCAGTGCGTTTCCAAGAGAATCAACCTCTACAGTCGGAACAACATAGTCAACTCCTTCTACAAGCGTTTGGCTGCCTACTGTAAGGCTAAGCCTTCCACCTTCAGCCGTGGATAAAACAGGAAAATTGGAAAGAAATATAATTCCGTTATTTTTTGTTATATTTTCCTGCTTAAAAGTTTCAATTACATCAGTATTGGTAGAATTAGATCCTTTTTGAGCAGACTCTTTAAGATAGGTTACCCCAAAAGTAACAGATTTTGAACTTCCCTCCGGAGCAGAAACAACAGGCATTTCTGCTACTTGATAATAATAAGAAACTTTTATATTTGAAGTGTTGGAAATATTATAATTAAAGGTAATTTTCCCTGTATCATAATCCATAGAATAATCAAAATCACGAATAACAAAGCGTTCATTTATATAAACTTTTTCCGAGTTTAAAACAATCTCTTTTCTGGTTAAAGAATATGGCCCTCTTCCTCCATCTCCCGGGATATTATCTGTTACTGTGTCTGTCTTATAATAAGAATAAGAAACAATTAAAAAGTTTTCTTCATCGGGCAAAACAGGAAGCGATAAAGTAATTAAGCCTGTATTATAGTCTATGTTATAATCTTCATTTTTATTTAACATCCGCCCTTTTAAAGTCAAAACCTCAGAAAAAGGGACAACCGGATAATTTTTTAGACTATATTTTCCAACCGACTCATCTTCCAGAATTTGATCCAGCAATCTCAATGGCTCAGCTACAACTTCAGAGCTTTCCGAAGCTTCAACAGTAAAAGGAATCTCAATCTCATCTAAATTTTCCGACTTTTCAGCTCTGGTTGGAAAACTTTCTCTTTCATTTATAGTAACAGGCACAGGCTCAACATCCTTTTTCCCAATAGTTGAAGGATCCAAAGTAACCCTGCCTTGAACCCCAAAAAAATCTCTTTTTGAAAGTGACGGGAAAAAAAGATCTAATATATTAGTATATTCATAGCTGTATTTAACTTCATCATTAGTTGTCAGTATTCTTGTAAATGTGATTTTCCCTTCAAAATAATCTATCAAATAATCCTTATCACGAATCAAAGCAACGCCATTTAATTCCACATGTTCTGACCCTTGAACAATAGACCCATGGCCTAAATTATACGGGCCTGTTGTATTATTTCCTCTTTGTGAAGTTAATCCCTGGATCTGGCTCTTAAGTTTAGCAGAAGGCACTGCTATAAAATCATAATTCTTATCCTTTGAGGACACCATTACCCCATTTAAAAATTTAGTGGCAGAAGCAAATTCGTTTCCTGAAAAAGTGGCTGTCAAATCGCCAAAAACCAATTCATGCTTATTGTCATAATTTACTTTGACATCATATGAATCAGGAGTTTCCGGCTGCTGTTCTACGTCATAAGAAACCATCAATTTTTCGTTGAGTTGGCCAAGGATTTTCAGCTGGAGTCTTTCCTGCCACGGACCGCCTGTTATATTTGGAGAATAACCTCCTAACTGAGTAATTCCAAGAAAATAATTCACTTGAGGATTTACGTTTATATCCTTATATTCCCATTTTTTAAAACCGGTTACATCGATTTTGGGATATTGCTCCGCGTCAGCAGCTTTAATGCAAAAAAATAAAAAAAACAAGAAAGCTGCAACAATTTTAATTTTCATACATAAAAGATTATAGCTTCCTACATAGATGATTACAACCCGACTATTTCCGTCTGAATATTATACTAATGCGGAACACTGCATCCTATAAAAAAGATCAAACAAACAAGAGAAAACGTAGCTATAAATATAGTCAAAAAAAGTTGTCTTGGGCTTTCCATAAAAATTATTCAACAATAATATCAACTTTAAAATATTTATGCAACAGGAAGTTTTTTAGATTTATGCTTTTTCATAATATGTAATTATTAATATCATTATTGTCCAATCTAAAACGCTATTAAATTAGACCTCTTCCATCCATCATTTGTTTTAATATAAATATAATTACTATCCCAAGCAATATCTCCTACGTTACCCGTTGCCGTGGAAGAATCTCCTGGAGTATAGCTTTTCACCATTCTCAATTGATTATATCCAGTAGCTGAATCTACTTGAAGTTTTGCAGTAGGTTCTGTTGTTCCCACTCCAACTTTCCCATTTGTCGCTTCTCCACTTACAAATAAGATAGGGCTTGTTCCTCCAAAACCAACCATTAACGAATCAGCTATATTATTTTTCAGCCTTTGAGAAGTTAAACTGCCAATTCCTCGCCCTAAAACAATAGTATAATTTGCTTCTGTTGTTAAATACTGACCTGCTGCAAAAGAGGCATCTCCAACTGCTGTAGCAGAATCACCAATCGCAAAAGAATAATTTCCATTTGCTTCTGTATAAGAACCCATTGCTGTTGATGAAATTCCATTTGCTTTAGAATGTCCTCCCATTGCTGTTGACCCTGTATTATTAGCTTCAGTAGCAAGTCCCATAGCCGTTGAATATTCTCCGCTTGCTATTGTGCTCCTTCCCATTGCTACGGAATATTCTCCACTTGCTATTGTGCTATCTCCCATAGCCGTTGATCCTGTATTACTTGCCCTTGTATCAAATCCCATCGCAGTAGAACGAGCTCCACTTGCTATAGCACTTTCCCCCATCGCAGTTGAAGAATTGCCACTTGCTGTTGTTCCATTTCCCAATGCCACCGAAGCAAAGTTACTAGCCAAAGCGTGATATCCAAAGGCAACTGCAGAAGAAGCATCTGCCGTTGTAGTATCTCCAAGTGCAACAGACATGTTGCCTGATGCTTTTGTATTAAATCCTTCGGCAAAAGAGTTTGTTCCTACGTTACTACTATTCCATTGATTTCCATCAACAGATCCAGCTCTAAACGCATTTTTTGATGGTATCCACATAAATCTCGTTCCAGCTCCAGATACAGGGGTTATCCCATTTGTTCCCTGCGATAAAATACCACCTGATACTTCAAATGACGCAGCAGGTTCGGCTGTTCCTATTCCAACCTTATTAACAGAAGATTCTACTGTAATAATACTTCCACTTTTTATCCACCCTGCAGAAGCTGAAACGCCCGTATATGCCGTCGTCTGATTTGTCCCATCAGCAAATTTAAGAGTTCCATTTGAGCCTAATATCATTTCAACTGTCCCCGCAACCGTCAATTTAGATGTCGGCTCTGTCGTCCCTATTCCAACTCTTCCATTTACAGCCTCTCCGCTTGCGTATAATATAGGGCTTGTTCCGCCAAACCCAACCATTAAAGAATTGGCTTTGTTATTTCTTAAAGGATTATCACTGTCTATTCCTTTGCCTAATACAATTGTGTCAATAGCTTCTGTTGTTAAGTAAGTGCCAATTGCCGTTGAATAATCTTTTCCGGTTGTTGTAAAATATCCTAATGCCGTAGAATAATTTCCGCCTGCTGTTGTTGTATATCCCAAAGCAACAGAAGAAAGCCCACTAGCCTCTGTTCCATTTCCTATAGATATAGAGGTTGTATTTGATGCTAACGAATTTAGCCCCATTGCAACAGAAGATATACCACTTGCCGTATTTCCACTTCCAATCGCAACTGAATTATTAGCACTTGCTATTGCCCCTTCTCCTACCCCGAATTTATTAATACCAACCTCCGACGTAATCGTACTACCGCTCTTTATCCAGCCTCCTGCATTCGAATTCCCTGTATATGCCGTCGTCTGATTTGTCCCATCAGCAAATTTAAGAGTTCCATTTGAGCCTAATATCATTTCAACTGTCCCCGCAACTGTCAATTTAGATGTCGGCTCTGTCGTCCCTATTCCAACTCTTCCATTTACAGCCTCTCCGCTTGCGTATAATATAGGGCTTGTTCCGCCAAACCCTACCATCAGCGAGTTGGCTTTGTTATTGTTTAGGCGGTTGGTGTTATCAACTCCCTTTCCTAGAACAATTGAATTATTCGCTTCTGCTGTCAGAAATAGCCCTCCTGCTATAGCCGTATTCCCCAAGGCTGTAGCCCTATATCCCATAGCAGTTGAATTTGATCCGCTTGAAATTGTGTCTACTCCCATTGCCGTGGAATAATTTCCACTTGCTGTTGTAAGATAACCCATTGCAGTAGAATTAAGCCCACTTGCCGTTGTTTGGTTTCCCACTGCCAAAGAATAGGTATTGCTCGCTGTCACTCCTTCTCCTATAGCAGTCGAATAATTTCCGCCTGCTGTTGCATTCTCTCCTATCGCTGTCGAATAATTTCCGCTTGCCATAGTATTCTCTCCCATCGCTGTGGAAGAAGTTCCACTTGCTATTGTAGTATTACCAGAAGCAAAAGAAGTATCCCCTACATTTGTATTATTCCATTCTGTTCCACTAACAGTCCCCGCCCTAAACGCCCCTTTTGCCGGTATCCACATAAGCCTTGTCCCGGCTCCGGTTACAGGTGTATTCCCATTTGTCCCCCGTGACAAAATTCCGCCGGCAACTTCAAACGAAGCTATTGGTTCGGCTGTCCCTATTCCAACATGTGTCCCATCATCAAAAATAGTAGAATTTCCTATCGCGCTAGCCCCTGAAAACTTTGGAACATAGTTTGTAGTACCGCTCCCGTTTATTCCGCTTCCAGAGAGCGAAGCAGAAACTTCTATTGTTTGACCGGTTTGAGTTAAAGTTACATTGCTGCCGGGAGCAAAATTAACTCTTCCTGTAATCGCAGAGCTTCCAACCGACGATATCCCCGTAACAACATTGCTTAAAGCAGAGCCATCCCCATAATATTTTTTGCCGCTCTCCAACGTCAAATTCCCTGTCATCGTATCTCCAGCCTTTAAAACCTTTGTGCTGTCTGTTCCTGTTATTCCGGTCAATTGCGAGCCATCACCTTTAAACGCAGCTGCCGTAACTGTGCCTGTAGTTTGTATCCCTCCAGTTGTATCAACGGCCGTACTTCCTCCTATTGTCCCTGATATTACAGCACTGCCGGAAACCTTTCCCGCTGTTGTGATTGCTGCTAGATTTGAATCGCTCAAGCTTCCTGTAACCTGTGTCCCCACATTTACTTTATTACTGGAAGTATCTACTTTTGACCAGTCCACAGAAGAAATCTTATCGTTTGTTACAGCAGAGTTTGCTATCTTATCAGTTGATATCCCGTTATTTTTTACTTCTATTGAAGTATTAACATTAAACCCTATTGTAATATCATCTACTTCAAAACTGCCTGTTATTTCCGTAGGAACGGTCCAGTCAAGAGATGTCCCATTATATCTTAAAAATTTAGTTCCACTTGGCGCGGCAGCCGCGATTTCCTTAGATGTTATCCCTGAACTTTTTATCTCCAACGACCCTGAACCATTAATTCCTATCGTCGTATTATCATATTCTACATCCAATGTCCCTAAACTTGTTATAGGCCCGCCAAATAAACCGGCTCCACTGTTAACGGATGTAACTGATCCTCCGCTCGATTCCGCGCTTATTGTTATTATCCCTGTCCCGTTTGCTTCTGTTGAAGATATGCTTATGTTATTTCCTGCTATAATTTGTTTCACAAAATTACCGCTTGCAACCTTTGCATTTGTAATTGTCCCATCTGTTATTTTTGCGTTTGAAACCGATCCGTCTGCAATACTCGCTTCAATTATCGATCCATCCACAACTCCCTCTGCTGTAGAAGCCCTCAGCGCATAGCCCACGCTTAGCAGCTGCGTCAACGGAGTCATCGTTTCATAGGCTGTGGTAGAATCTGACGGACTCGCGACTTCAACTTTTAGATATCTGGTATCAGATGAAAAAACAGAGGGCGTTAAAGCTGTCGTCTCTCCCAATATTACAGAAAAAATCCCGCTTGACACAGAAACAGCACTGTGGCTTTCTGTTCCCCAAACAGGAGAATTGCCCGCGCTGTCCGATGTTATTGAAAATCGCATGTTATATGAACCTGTCAATAATGAGCCTGAACTGGTTTTTAATACCCCCTGGTAACTGATTTTTGTAGGAACTAAAGAAAAGCTAACAGAAGCAAAAAAGACTACCAACAGAAATGACAAAAAAACCTTTATTTTCATTATTTTTAACTCCCTATTGTTAATAATCAGCGGTCATTAAAAACCGCATCCTCAAGCAATTTGAGCCTGTTTTCCTGATCATCAATTTTTTCCTGCTGTTTTTTATTGACTTCGATTAGAAACGCTGTCAGTTTTGGATAATCAAGTATTTTATATCCTTTGTTATCAGTACCTACAACCTCCGGAAAAACTTCTTCTACTTCCTGCGCTATCATCCCTATCTCTTTTTGATCCCCCAAATCTTTTGCCCCATCAATTGTTGTATCCCAGTTATAGTAAACACCTCTTAAATTTTTTAATGATTCTAAAACATCTATTTTGTCTGATATTGTCTCTACGTTTTTCTTAAGCCGCATATCAGAGGAGGAATTAGTAAGAGTCCCATCTGCAGTAGCATAAACAACATGATTTCCAGTAGAAGTCAAGCCTCTAACTCTTGCCTCTCCGCTTACATCCAACATTACAGTCGGTTCTGTCGTTCCTATCCCAACCCTTCCATTTACCGCTTCTCCACTTACATATAGGATTGGACTTACCCCTCCAAAGCCAACCATTAAAGAGTTGGCTTTGTTATTATTCAACCTATCAGAATTTGTAGAACTAATTCCTCGCCCTAAAACAATTGAATTATTAGCTTCTGTTGTTAAATATTGTCCTGCCGCAATTGAAGCAGTACCAATTGCTGTTGTATTATTCCCCATTGCTGTAGAATCAGTTCCGCTTGCTATTGTATTGTTTCCCATCGCTGTGGAAGAACTCCCGCTTGCTGTTGTAGTATTCCCCATCGCTGTGGAAAAACCCCCGCTTGCTATTGTATTGTTTCCCATTGCTATGGAAGAATTCCCGCTTGCTGTTGTAGTATCCCCCATCGCTGTGGAAGAACTCCCGATTGCTGTTGTATTATTTCCCATTGCTACGGAATATTGTCCGTTTGCTGTTGTAGTATTCCCCATTGCTGTGGAAGAAATTCCAGTTGCTATTGTATTACCACCTACGGCAAAGGAGTTAAATCCTACCACATTCCATTCAGTGCCACCAGTCACAGTTCCAGCCCTAAACGCAGCTATTGACGGTATCCACATAAGCCTTGTGCCGTTTCCGGTCACAGGTATATCTCCATTTGTTCCCTGCGCCAAAATCCCGCCGGCAACTTCAAAAGAGGCTACTGGCTCGGCTGTTCCTATTCCAACATTGGAGATAGAAGCTTCCGTTGTAATAACAGTATTGTTTTTTATCCATCCACCAGAAGCTGAAACTCCCGTATACGCTGTCGTCTGGTTTGTCCCATCAGAAAATTTAAGAGTTCCATTTGAGCCTAATTTAATTTCTATCGTCCCCGCAACAGTCAACTTTGATGTTGGCTCTGTTGTCCCTATTC
>MEUB01000055.1 GCA_001771535.1 candidate division WOR-1 bacterium RIFOXYB2_FULL_37_13 | reverse complement strand
GTGAGGGCAGAGAAATCCAGGATGGAAAATTCACAAAGTCATTATTTTATGTATCACAAAATTTTTATTGCACAGCGTTTTTTGGCTTAATGACAATAATTATTGAAAAATGCTTTTTGCTAGGAGAAAGTCAGGAGGAAGTATACAATCAAAAGGATGCTGAAGGATTTATTAACTTGTTTGGGCTTCCGATGAAGGTTCAGGCGAAAATAAATAAAGTTTAGGCAATTATTCAAGTAGCCATTTGACAAGTGGTATGCACGTTATCAACTGACCATTCTTTGATATTGTCCCATCAAATTCCCAGGTTATTATTTTTAAATCTTGGCAATTTAAAGCTTCCTTTGCTTTTATAAGAGCTTTTATTTCTCTCTCATTTATTTCAAATTCTTTTAAAGCATAAGTTACTTGAATAATTTCTTTTGGTGCTTTATTGCTTGAAATTACAAAATCAACCTCTTCATGCAAAACATTTTTAAAATATGAAATTTCTAAAATAGGATCCTTTGTTTTTTTTCTTAAAAGCTCGTTAAAAACCAACTGTTCCATCAAATGCCCGATATTTTCGCTTTTGCTATTCGACAACCTGTAAGAAAAATAATTATCTACTATATAGTTCTTTTTAGGTGTTTGTATTCGTGTTTTTATATTTTTCGAAAAAACATCTAGGCTTTCAAGAAAAAAAGAAGATTCGAGCCATTTCATGTATTTTAATACAGTCCCTTTTCCTATTTTATGACCTAAGCTTTTCAAAGTGTTGGCAAGCTTTGAGTAAGTATAACTTCTGCTGTTTAATATAAGGCCAAGTAGATCTTTTAGGGCTTCGGGATTTCTTAATTTATATCTTTCTATGATGTCTCTTGTTACAAATGTATTATAGTATTCGGAAATTATAAGAGGCTTTAATCCTTCATCTGAAAGTACGACCTCCGGGAATCCTCCAGAAAAAAGATATTCGCGTAAGTGGTTTAGTAGGTTTGATTGAGGAATATTTTGCGCTTCTACTTGTTTAAATCGTAGAAATTCTTTAAAGCTTAAAGGAAATATTTGCAATGATATTGAATGTCCTCTTAATTCTGTCGGTATTTCTTTTGAAGAAAGTTTTGAAGAAGACCCTGATAAGATAAGATGATAATTTGTTGTTTCATTTATTCTTCTTGCCCATGTGCTCCAATTGTCTATTTCCTGGATTTCATCCAACAAAAGAATCAGAGGTTTGTTCCCTTTAAGTTCTTTTAATACTTCTATAAATTCCGTTAGAGTTTCTGTTCTTTGAGGAAGTCTCTCGTCTTCAAAATTTATGTAGATACAATTTTCTTTTCCATATTTTTTTGCGAAATCAAGAAGTGTAAATGTTTTGCCGACCCTTCTAAAGCCAATGACAGCTATTATCTTTTTTATATTTTTGTCAAATATTTTTAATAAGTCTGTATCCCTTTCCTTGATTATAGGTAGTGGCGTTGCATCCCATGATATGATTATGTCTTTTAGTATTTGTTTTATATTTCTCATGCTATAGAACAATATTATACATTATTGTTCTATAATAAGTCAAATCTATGGGTTTAGACTTCCAATGAAGATTCAGGCGAAGGTTTTTAAGAGATAATCAATTGCCTGATTTCCAGCTGAATCCATGTCTTTTCCAAGAGAGATAAAACCGTGATTTTTTATTATAAGAAAAGAGTGGTTGTCTAAAACTTCTAAAATGCCATTTGCCAGTTCAATTGTTCCGTACGGCTCCTCTTTTTCCGTGCAGGGGAGCTTTAATTTATTGCAATTTTTAAGCATCTCTTCGCAATGTCCATGAAAAATGGCGTTTATATCTTGTCTTTTTTTGTAAATCATAAAATGGAACATGCTTTCAGAAGAAGGAGGATTTTTCCCATGCGCGTAAACTTCCTTTTTTTTCAAATCAACCAAAGAGACTTTTATAAAACTGTCTGCAGATGAAGGCTCCTTCATTCCTGATGCGGTTATAATAAACTCATCTTTGTTGTCTTTTAGCCTGAAACTTAAATTGCCAAAAACCCCGCCTTCATATTTTGGCATAAGTTTTTTGTTTAGAAATTCCTCAAACCAAAATTTAAGCATTTCAATTCTTCTGTCTTTTGGAAAACTTTCGCTTAAAAACTTTATTGCGAATTTTGGAAAAACTTTTATCTCTTTTTCCATTTCAATTATTTTGAAAACAGCTTTTTTATAGCTTCCTTCATAGGCTTAACGATCCCTTTCTCCGTTATTATCCCCGTAATATATTTTGCAGGAGTCACATCAAACGCCGGGTTTATTGCATGAGAGTAAGGAGAACAAACTAAAATCCTTTCCCGTTTTTTATTGGGCAGTAATCCTGTTTGATATAAAACTTCCTCTTCTGATCTTTCTTCTATTATTATATCTTCTCCTTTGGTGCAATTAAGGTCAAAAGTTGAGGTTGGTGCTGTGACATAAAAAGGGATTCCGTACTCTTTCGCGCAGATCGCTTTTTCAAGCGTTCCAATCTTATTGGCGGTATCTCCGTTTGCCGCGATCCTGTCGGCTCCCACAATTATTAAATCGACTTTTCCCAGAGACATGATATGGGCGCCGGCATTGTCTGGCAAGATTGCATGCGGAATATTTTCGTTTTGAAGTTCCCAAGCCGTAAGTCTTGCCCCTTGCCCTCTTGGCCTTGTTTCGTCCACATAGACAAAAACTTTTTTGCCGGCTCTTTTTGCCGCATAAATAGGGGATAAGGCTGTCCCATAGTCAACAAAAGCAAGCCAACCCGCGTTACAATGTGTTTCTATTGAAAATCCGTCTTTTATCAGTTCATTTCCTAATTTGCCTATAGTTTTACAGCTTTCTTCATCCTCTTTTGCAATCCTCTGTGCTTCATCAATGCCTGCTTTTACGGGATCCTTTGAACTCTTCGCGGAATTAAAAACCCTGTTTACCGCAAAAAATAAATTTTGTGCCGTTGGCCTTGTTGCTTCAATTTCTATTTTTGCTTTTTGTGCGTAACGCCAGAAACCTTTTTTGGGTGCTTCGAGCAACCCTTGTGCCATGGCAAATCCTGCTGTGGCGCCGATTGCCCCTGCTCCGCGTACGATCATGGTTTTAATGGCATGGCATGTTTCTTTATAAGTTTTTGATTTGAAAACCTTAAATTGGAAGGGGAGAAGATTTTGTTCAATTAAATATACAAAATTGCCTTTCATCCAAACGGTTTTGTAATGTTTGCCGTTAACCTTCATTGATTATTGCCGTTCATTCGCCCTCAAAAGATGTTTGCGCGTAAGCTGTAAAGCCTGCTTCCTCCAGTTTCCTTTTTCCGCCAAGATCGGGAAGGTCAACAATAAAAGCAAACTCATAAATTTCGCCGGAAAGTTTTTTTACAAGCTTTGCGGCAGCCATAGCGGTGCCTCCTGTTGCTATCAGATCATCAACTATCAGCACTTTATCTCCTTTTTTTATGGCATCTTTATGTATTTCGATGGTATCTGTCCCATACTCAAGGGCATATTCCTCTTTTTCGGTTTCATGAGGAAGTTTTCCTTTTTTTCTTATTGGTACAAACCCTTTGCCAAGGAGATATGCTATTGCGCCTCCCAGAATAAAGCCTCTTGAGTCAATCCCTGCCACAACATCAATATCTTTATCTTTATACCTGCCGACAAAATCATCAATGCAGATTTTAAAGCCGACGGGATCTTTTAAAAGGGTTGTGATATCTCTAAACATGATTCCTTTTTTGGGCCAGTGCGGAACGGTTCGAATTCTTGACTTTATAGGCATAGTTTAAACTCTCCTCAAATTAAATCTTCGGAATCGCGTTAATCAGCAACTGTTTAACTTTTTCAGCGTTTTCATTCATGCGTTGCATTACCATTTCATAAGTTACCGGCGGCTCATCATCTTTCCAGCAATCGTAATCTGTGGACATGGCTATTGTCTGGTATGAAATTCCAAGTTCATTCGCAAGAATGACCTCGGGACAGGTTGACATGTTGATTATATCGGCGCCCCATGTTCTGAACATGTGGCTTTCGGCTTTTGTTGAAAACCTAGGGCCTTCTATTGTAATAACTGTTACATCTTTATTGTATTCATATCCAAGAGTTTCGCATGTATCACAAAAGATTTTTGTTAAATTTTTGTCATAAGGATTACTCATAGGGGTATGAACGACTTTTTCAGTAAAAAAAGTAAGGTTTCTGTGCCTAGTAAAATCTATGAATTGTGAAGGAAAAACCAAATTGCCGGGTTTGATCTCTTTTCTTAATGATCCAACTGCGGTTGCCGCTAAAATGTGCGTGCATCCTTCTTCTTTTAAGGCGTAAATATTGGCGAGAAAATTAACTTTTGTAGGGATTATGTCATGATGCCTGCCATGGCGGGCTAAAATGACAACTTCGACACCGTTTATTTTACCGCAGGAAAGAGGAGAAGAAGGCGCTCCGTATTTATTGGAACCATCTTTATCTTCTGATTTTTTTAAAATATCAGGATTATCCAAGCCCGATCCGCCTATAATTCCAATTTTTGCCATAATTTAAATTAATTATACTTTAACAGGTTATTAAGTCAATCTTAATAGATCAAACATAATTCATCTCTCCTGTAACTTAAAACAATTACCTGTTATAATATTGATAATCATTCTTTTGGGTTTTAATTTTTGGGAGGCTAAATAATGTCATCAAAAAAATCGTGGTCGGGTCGGTTTCGTTTGCCAATTGCAAAATCTGCCGAAGAATTTTCCGCTTCTGTCCATTACGATAAAAGACTTTACAAGCAGGACATAATTCAAAGTATGGCTTATGCAAGGTGCCTTCAAAAAGCAGGTATTCTAAAAGCTCAAGAGTGCCAAAAGATTATCAAAGGGTTGGAAACGATTAAAAAAGAGATAGATAAGGGGAAAAATCCATTTAAAGCCTCATGTGAAGATATCCACATGAATATTGAAATGCTCCTGATTGAAAAAATAGGGGAGGTCGGCAAAAAAGTTCATACAGGTCGTTCCCGCAACGATCAGGTTTCTACTGACTTGAGGATGTATCTTAAATGGGAAACTACAGAGACATTAATCCAGATAGAAAACCTTCAGAAATCTTTAGTTGACCTTGCCGACAAAAATATAGATGTAATAATGCCAGGGTATACTCATCTGCAACGCGCGCAACCTATTTTATTTGCTCATCAGATGATGGCTTATTACGAAATGCTCCAAAGAGACAAGGATAGACTTGAAGATTCTTACAGAAGATGTGATGTTATGCCTCTTGGCAGTGGGTCATTGTCAGGGACAAATTTTGGGCTTGATAGAAAATTTTTGGCAAAAGAACTTGGCTTTGCAAATATTACCAATAACAGCCTTGACGCAGTATCAGACCGTGATTTTGTTTTGGATTATCTTTATTCTGCTTCTGTCTGCCAAATGCATCTTTCCCGATTGGCGGAAGAATTAATTATCTGGTCGAGTTATGAGTTTTGCTATATAACTTTATCCGATGCTTATACGACAGGGTCTTCCCTTATGCCTCAAAAGAAAAATCCAGACATGGCAGAACTTACGAGAGGGAAAACGGGCAGAGTTTACGGAAGCCTTTTTTCTCTTCTAACAACTATGAAAGGGCTTCCTCTTGCCTACAACAGGGATATGCAGGAAGATAAAGAGCCG
>MEUB01000054.1 GCA_001771535.1 candidate division WOR-1 bacterium RIFOXYB2_FULL_37_13 | reverse complement strand
GCTTATCTGGTGGATAGAGCTCCAGTAAACGAGCCTGATTTTGCGATGGAATACTTGGCTGCCATTGAAAGAATCTCTCCTGTTCAGCAAGATCACATACTACACAAAGGGAGACTAAGGTTTTGTTTAGAAGATAGAGACGTTGCAGGATATGTCTTGAAGCTAATGAAACCTATGCAAGTCCATTACCCTGGTAGTCACTTAAGGCCCAGTGATCCGATTGTCGCTATTCTGGGGAAAAAGATTGATTTTACAGATGAGGGGCTCAAAGAAAGATTTTTAACATATATTGCCCCTTTTAATGAAGGAACAAAATTCAAAATATGGGATCAAATGTTGCGCAATCCCAAGTTGCCAAATGATTTAAAAGCTCAAATTGCCAAAGAAGCAGAAGAAACAGTCTCTTATGAGGTCATAAAAAAGCTCAACAGGGAAAAAACCAAAAGCTGACAATAATTTGAAAGCATAACGCGTGAGATACCCAGCTTTGAATAGATTTGAGAAAAATCAGCTTTTATATCATCGCGCCAAAATCTATAACAATCGAGTTATTTTTAGAATTGGTATTGTTCATGATCCATGCAGTATTTAAGGTAAATACTGGAAGGGCAATTTTAGCACCTAAAGTTGTAAAGGAAGTATCCACGCCTGAAGCAATTCCGGCTCTGAGCGCTACAGTCCCCAACATCAAAGGATATTCTATCCCAAAATGCGTATTTGAGCCTATATTCTTCATTTCATAATCAGCCGCGACAAGAAGAGCCACCCCAGGAATTTTTGCTGAAATACCCGCCGCATAAGAAGGATTAATGGATGCAGTTGTAGATCCAAGATCCTGTACAGACCCGTATGTATATGTTTGGCTTGTGGCATCAGCCGTAATTGTTTGAGATTTGGAAGCAGTTGTAACAGTTTCAAAAAGGTCTCTCGCCACAATTCCCGCGGATAGAGAAGTTACGAATGGCACATCAAAAGTAGTAAGAGCCCCTATATCAGCGCCAAAGCCTGATCTTGTATCCCATTGTTGAGAACCGGAAAGAGTAGTAGTTGAAAATGCAAGAGAGCCATCAATTCCGCCAATATATTTAAGATTGGCACCAAAGCTCACATCAGGAAGAACAGAAAATGAATAAGTTTTTCCAAAAGTTAAGACCCCATTATAATTTCCTGTCGCAGAACCATTTGCATCCAGGCTGTTGGCTGGCTTACTAAAAGACAAAGCCGTTGTGGGAATAACAGACAATCCAACTTTATTGATATTGGCTCCAAGCAATCCAACGATGGTTCCATTTACATCCAACTTATTGGCATAATTATCTGAAATAAACTTAGCAGGGTCGGCAGCCGCGGCATATGAGGCTAAAAGTTTATCAAGTCCATCATAGGAAGCCCCCAAAGAGCCTTGAAGCCCTGCATTTCCAGCCTTCATAAGGCCGGCAGGATTATAGTAAGAAGAAAACAAATCATAAGATATGGCAACACCCGCGCCGCCCATACCAGAAGACCTAGCGCCTAAAAGCATTTGTCCAGATGAAGCAGAAGAAAACAAGCCAACAATTATTAAAGCAATTACCAGAAATTTTGTCATTAAAGCACCTCCAAGATATTTTATACTATCAAAGTGCCTTGTAAAAAGCAACTTGATGTAACTATTCAGTATTTCCAAATAGAGCTATGCCCTCACCCAAATTGAAGATATAAAGGGCGACTAATCATAAAAGAAATTTAATAATTGGGCTTGTTGCATAATAGCAGTTTTTGCAATTTGTCTTCCCCACGAAAGCGGGGATCCATAATTATTTCTTTCTGGCATGACATAAACATGATATAATAAAAGAAATAGAGCTATAGAATTTAAAATAAAGGCAAGTGATAAAGTTTATGACAAAAGAGCTAAAAACCCTGACAGCGCTTCTTCCTCGGGAAGAACTAGCTTCAGTAATAAAGGAAGGACTGGTAGTCAGGCTCCCTTTATTTGAAGGTAAAAAGGCCTTGGCAAAGGAAAAAATCAATTGCTTCGAAAAAAAATACAAAAAGAAATACACTCATTTTAAAACAAAAGGTCTTCCTCAAAAAGCAGGCTACAAAATACACGAAGATTTTGTAGAATGGAGTTATTGGGAAGAGGCTCAATGAAACCAATAGCTTAATAATTGGATGGGACAATGCTCCCCATCACAAACAAGTAAAAACTTTCCCTCATCATAAACATTTATCTGACAAGAAATCCATCCAGCTCTCACAGAAAACAACTTTAGAAGCTGTTTTAAAAGTAATAGAAAAAAATTACTATGAAAACCCCCAAACCAAGTTATAAAAACCTATGACATAAGCAGCAAACAATTGTACAAACTCACAACCCACCCTCACAACCTAACCCACAAAAGACCCCCTTACCAAAACCTCTTGCAGAAAAGAACACAAATGTTAAACTTTCACTAATATGACTTTAAATTTAATTGTTATTTATACTGCCGGCGTATTTGATATTCTATTAGGAATTTTTATTTTAAGCAAAAACAAATCCTCACAAAAAAATTTATCGTTTTTTCTTTTTTGTTTAATTATAGGCATTTGGTCTATCTCCGTCGCAAATTTAATTTCGGCAGGAACAAAAGATGCTATATTTTTTTGGTTATACATAATAACAATATCCATGCCAACAATTTCTTCAACCTTTCTTCATATGGCATATGCATTTTCTTTAAAAGAGATCAATTCTCAACTTTCAAAGATATTATTTGCATATATGTTAACCCCTATTTCCATCCTTGGATTTTTATTGCCTAATTTCTATATACGAGATGTAATTTTTTTTTCAAATGGTAACAAGCTTCCTGTAATAGGCATAGGATATTACTTGTTGTCATGTTTATATGCAATAATATTATTTATAGGATTTCGTCAATTGTTTTTTTCATTAAAAAACTCTTCTCTTAATAACCATGAAAAAGAGACAAACAAATTCATTTTTTACAGCTTATTGCTTGCTATCATATTCGGCTCAATCTTCAACTGGTTTTTTATTTTATTGAACAATTATCGATATATTTGGCTGGGTCCCTATTCTCTGTTTATAGTTATTTTTTCCACTTCCCTCGCCATTCTCCGCCATCGTCTAATGGACATTACAGTCGTCATCCGCAAAAGCTTGGTTTATTCTATAATTATTGCAGCTTTTACAGCTTTTTATTTGAGCATTATATTTTTAATAAGCAAAAGTTCAATTTTTACAGCTTTTGGCTCTTCTCTTTTTTCAGTTATTTTTATTTTTCTGCTGGCATTCATCTTCCAGCCCCTAAAAGCAAAACTTCAATTTTATATCGACAAAACTTTTTTCTACGAGAAGTATATGCTAGAAAAATCGCTTAAAGAGTTTGCAGAAGCATCTATTACAATCATCGACTTAAACGAGCTTCTGGCCTTTACAGCAAAATCATTAAAAGCCTCTCTTTCTTCAAAGCAAATACAAATTCTGCTTCTCGACAAAGAAAGAGGCAAATACAAAACGCAGGCAATGTATCCCTACTCCCAAATTACAACATCAATAAGCGATAATTTCCCCATCGTAAAAGAATTGTTAAACAAAAAGAAAATCATTTCTATTGATGAGGTCGAACAAGAAAAACGAAATGAGCTTGTTTCTGACCTTAAGAATCTAGAAGCTCATCTTGCAATGCCTCTTGTATTCAAAGGGGCTTTAATCGGCATAATACTAGCCGGCTCAAAAGAAAACATGTGGCCATACAGCTTCGAAGAATTCTCTCTTTTATCAACTCTCCTCCCCCAACTTTCGATTGCAATTGAAAACGCAAGGCTTATAAGAGAGCACCTTGATGCTCAAAAACAATTGGCACAAACAGAGAAGACCAAAAAAATAGCTGAAGACTTATTGCGATATCGCAAAGAATCTTCTGGTAAAAAGAAACTGGTCAATCTAAACAACACTATCGAGAAGATTTTAAAACTTTTTGAAGGGACTTGCGAGAAAAAGAATATTAAAATTGCTAAGACGCTGGAAGAAATTCCGTTTATCATGGCTAATAATGAGGAAATGGAGCAGCTTTCCCTGAATTTGGTTTTAAACGCGATGGATGCTATGAACAATGGCGGGATATTAACGATTACAACTACAACAAAATCAAAGTTTAATGTTGAAGTTCGCGTATCAGATACCGGCACCGGAATTCCACAAGAACAACTTGCCAAAATCTTCGAGCCTTTCTACACCACAAAAGAAGATCGGGCAGGATTGGGATTGGCTATTGTGAAAAAGGTTGTTGAGGAGCATGAGGGGAAGATTAACATTGAGAGCGTTGAGGGAAAAGGAACAAGGGTTTTGGTAGATTTGTAAACATGCTGCACATTTTTTTGTGCAAAAATTTATTAAATGTTATAATATCAACAAATCTTATAAATTTTGATTAAAACATAGGAGATCAATAATATGAAAATAGAAACAATTATAGCAAATACTCCTTCTCTTGAAATCTCAAATGAATGGATTATAGAAGAAATAGAAAAGCAAAATCCTGATTCTCCCAAAAATATAATCAAAATCTATCAAAGACAAGTTTTAACTTTATTAAAAAAATCAGGGTCGAAAACTAGAGTTTGGCGAGATAGACAAAAAGGCGAAGTAGCTTTTGACCTTATAAAAAAATCAATCAAAGAAGCTCTGAAAAAATCTGATTTAAAACAAAAGGACATAGACTTACTTATTTATTGTGGCGTAGGCAAAGGCTTTAAAGAACCAGCAAATGCTTATATGTATGCTCGTGCATTAAATATGAATGCTCAGTGTTTTGACATAAGTGATGCCTGCATGAGTTGGGTTCGTTCTTTAGAAATAGCTTATAGATTTATTAAGTCAGGACATTATAAACATGTTATGATAATAAACGGAGAATTTAATGTTTATGAACATTTATATCCTTATTTATGGAAAATAAAAAATTTAAAACAAATTGAATATACGCTTCCTGCCTATACAATTGGAGAAGCCGCTACCGCAACAATTGTTTCTCCATCAGAACAAGTATGGACGTTTGATTATGTTTCTGCTCCAGAGTTATCAAATCTATGTTCAATTCCTATTGAAGGGTTTGAAGGATTTATAGAAAAAGATGATAAAATAAACTTGCACGGTATTAACCGTTTTGTATCATTTGGAGCTGATCTTTTTAGTAATGGCAAGAAGATTTTAACAAATTTAACTAAAGAAGTAATAAAGGATATAGACAGTTTTGATATTTGGTTTCCTCACGCAGCATCAGAAACATTATGGTTGGAAATGGGACAAGAACTTGGAATATTACCAGAAAAAAATTATACAAAAGTGTATCCTAATTTTGGAAATTTAGTGTCAGCCTCTATTCCCGTGGGAATTGATCTGGCTGAAAAAGAAAATAAGATAAAAAGAGGAGATAGCGTAGTTCTATGGCCAGGAAGTGCAGGTATGTCGTTTTGCATAGCACAGTTTACTTATTAGCTTTTTTAGTTTAATATATCGTAATCTATAAATGAACATCTATTTATTAATTATTCCATTTGTAGGAACAGTTATTGCTTTATTATTAGGCTTTTTTGTGTTAGCCAAAAAAGTTTCTTTACCTATAAACCAAGTTTTTGCTTTGTTTTGTTTTGAAACCTCTTTTTGGCAGTTTTGTTGGTTTTTTTCTTACTTTTTAAATTCTCACACGGAAAAAGATTTGATTGTAAGAATTGCTTTTTCAGTTATTGTATTTATCCCCTTTACTTATTATCATTTTGCACTTATATTTCTCGATCTTTCACCTAGGCAAAACTATGTATTTATAGCATATTTATATGGTGTAATCTTCTTTGTTTTAACATGGAATTCAAATTTATTCATAGCAGGATATAGGGACTTTTGGTGGGGTTATTATCCCAAGGTTGGTACAATATTTCCATTATATTTATTTGGTGTTTTTTCATTTATGGCGAGAGGAATATTCTTAATATTTAAAAAATTGAGAAACAAAGCTATTGGTGGCAATGAACATACAAAAATGAAATATATAGCAATAACTCTTTTTCTCTATTTTTTTGCAACCATAGAATATGCAATAGATTATGGAATTCCTTTATACCCTATAGGTGCTTTTTTTATGATAGGAGTCTGGTCAATCATGGCTTATGCAATAACTAAACATGAAGTCATGGATATCTCCGTCATCATCAATCGCGCTTCCGCGTGGATCATGACAATCTTCTTTTTTGGCAGTATTTATATTAGTCTTTTTGGTTTGCACCAGGCCCTCATCGGCGCCAATGCCCCATGGGCAATAACTCTTTGGACTATTCCCTACGGCATATTAGTCGGTGAAACTTTCCAAAGAGTAAGACTCTTCATACAAACAACCGGTGAACGAAAATTTATAAAGGGCCACTACAATTCCGATATCTTAATAAAGAATTTAACCGAAAAGCTGATCCCCGCCGTTACAATTTCTGACGCGACAAAATTGCTGAGAGACACATTAAAAGAAGCCCTCGAAATAGATAACGCCTGCATATACATAAGCGAAAGCAAAAAAGATGGAGTTCCACAGGCTTACTCGCCAATTGAAACAGATAACCACCCAAAAATAGAGTCTTCCCATCCGTTTATCCATCAAATAAGCCCTATTCCAATATTTTTAAAAACTCTCCCTACCAAAACAAAAGAAGCAATAAAAGATTTTGAGTGCCTGACAAAAGGGGAGATATTAATCCCCCTCTTTTCTTCAGATCACCTCGAAGCTTTTATAATAATCGGCAAAAAAGCATCGGAAAATTCTTATGATCAAAGGGATATCACTTTGCTTGAAACAATTATGAATCATATGCTGGTAATATTTGACCGCATACGCCCATACGAAGAGGTTAAAGAAAAATTTGAAACAACAGAAAGAAAACTTATGGAATCTGAAAAAATGTTGAACCGATCGGCAAGACTTGCTTCCTTAGGCACGCTAACCGCGGGAGTAACCCACGAAATAAGGAATCCTCTGGCTGTCATAAGGCTTGGGATAAATAAACTCCCTGCGGAACCAAGAGACATAGAATATTTGAAAGCCTTTAAAGAAAAATACATGAAACACGTTGAACGCATCGCGAATATTGTGGACAAAATGCTTCATCTTTCAAAAGAAAAAGAGCGAACAGAAATGGGGGTTGACCTTAACAAGTTAATCGAAGATTATTTAATAGAATTTATACCAACATCAGGTAAAGTAACTATAGTAAAAGATTTAAAACCAATTCCTCAAATAATAGGAATCGCGGATGATTTGCACCAGGTCTTGACCAATTTTGCCGATAACGCCATACATGCAATGCCAGACGGAGGAACTTTAACCATTAAAACATATTCAACAACAGAAGATCACGCGCAAAAGGTGGTCGTGGAAATAAGCGATACAGGAATGGGAATACCAAAAGCAATTCAGGAAAAAATATTCGATCCGTTTTTCAGCACCAGGCACGAAGGAACAGGACTCGGACTTTCAATAAGCCATAAGATAATAGAAGCGCATCGCGGTAAAATTGAACTTAACAGTGAGGAAGGCAAGGGAACAACTTTTAAGATAATCTTCCCGTCAGCTTAAATCCCGGATGTGAACTACTCTAAAAATCCCCGCTCTTTCCCCTTCTGCTCAACTTCCCCCCACATTTTAGAATATTCCGCGCGCCCCTTCATAACCCTTTCAAGCGCGGCAAACAATTCTTCTTCATTAACAGGTTTTCTTAAATATTCCAGCTTTCTTGGGGTGTTTGTCCATTTTTCTTTGTCTTCCCACGCGCTTAAAATAATAACGGGTATATAGTCTCGCCCCTGGCTTAATTCACTGCCCGGAGGGTATTGCTCTTCCCTTATTTTCCAGAGCTTGTTTAAAAACTGCATGCCGTCCATCTCCGGCATTTTAATATCTAAAATAATGCAGCTTATTCTGTTTTTGGGTATCCCCAAAAGCCAGTTATGCTGATCAATTTTATTTAAAGCCTCTTTGGCGGAATATACAACGGTTGTATCATATTTGCCTGTGCTTCTTATAAGCTCCGCCACATCATCCGCCAAATCTTTTTCATCGTCAACAACCATAATTAAAGGTTTAAACATTTATACTGCCTCCCAATCTATAGCAAAAAATTTACGATAGGTTCTTTTGTAAAAAATGTCGATTGCCTTTATCCAGCCAAACATTATGCCCAGTATCAAAGATATTACAATTATTACCGGCGAAAACAAAAATGAAGTCACCGCAAAACTTGAAGGGGATGAAAGGGACGGCTCTAATGGGTCAATATTCCCAGTCTCTTTTCTTTTCAAATAATCTTCATATTTAAATTGCTGTACGATAAAGTTTTCATGCAAATTCTGGAAGAAAAAAACTGCGTAGCCCACAGGCCCGATGATAATTCCATATAACATGCACAATAAAAGCCATAAAGGAGAGGTTGCCGTCATTATTAAAGCAAAAAGAATCTTTTTAAAAATTTTTTTCTTTTTCAAGTAAAGCCTCTTTGGTAAAAATATATTTATCGGCAGTATTTTCTCACATGGACTAGTTGAAATCAAGCTGGAAATTGATTTTTTAAGCCATATATGGTATTAAAAAATAAAGCTCTTTAGCTTGGAGGCATAATTTTGAATTTCAGGCGCGCGGAAAAAGCGGATTTTAAGCGTATTTCAGATATACTTAAAGCAATAGACGAATACCACGAAAAACTTGTTTTTGACGATTTTTACGTGGCAGAAAAAGATAATAAGATTCTCGGTGCTGTACAGTTTAAAGAAAATAAAGAGTTTTTCTTTTTGAGTTCACTTGGAGTTGACGCAAAATATCAAAAACAGGGGGTTGCCTCTTTTTTGATAAACAAATTAACGCAACTATCAGATAAAAAAATCTATCTTTATACGGTAATCCCTGATTTCTTCAAAAAATTCGGGTTTAAAGCTGCAAAACAAGAATCTTTTCTGCCGGATAAGAACATAATGGAATGTGAAACCTGTTTTCCCAAAAGATGCGTTTGCATGATAAAGGATATAAAGAACTGCCCGCTGAACAAAAAGTTTTGCCGCAAGACCCTTTAAGCTTTACAGGCATGCTTCATGTATTTTCATCTTATGCATAACAACTCTATGCAAAAACCCTTGGAAGGCCTGTTAAAATCTTTAAGGCCAAAGTGACACAAGAATTTCATTAAATCAATCCTAATTTATTCCATAAATTTTTATTTGTTTCTCTGGTTTGAGTAATAAGAGAAATAGCATCTTTTTTATCCATTCCTTCGGTTATGCTTTCAATATCTTTTACAGAATCGCTTTTAGGAATTGTTAATATTTGTATAAACTTTGTGGCTTTAACAGGTCCTAAATTTTTATACAAAGCATCCAATCCTTCTTCGATAACTTCATCTCTAAAATTAGCACTCATTTATAACTTCACCTCCATAAGAGAAACAAAATCAACAGGATTCAATATTTTACATCCAATAAATTCTTCAAGTTTCTTTGCTTTTCTTAAAATTTCATCATCACAAGTTAAAAAATATTCACTATTTGAAAAAGATGCCGCAGATAAGATAAATCATCAAATGGCCACATTTGTATTCAAGCACAATTTCATATCTATTTTAATTTTACCACAATATCTCCTGTAATTCCGCCCCAAATTTGACAATAATGATAAGGTCGCACTCCGTCCTTTGTTGCAGGATAAGATTCTTGAAGGGTCTGTTGCGAAATACAGGGTTTAGGCAAATGAGAAGTTTTTCAGGTATTACTCGTCGATCGGTTGCGCGGATCAAATCGGTTATCGTATAACGGGTTTCGTCAAAAACACGTAACCAAAAAACGAAATCCGTTTCCAGTCGCGCAACCGTAAAACGGTATTTTGCAACACACCCAAGATATTTCTACGGACATTGATGATATAATAACTTAATGCTCCCCGAATATCCCCAATTTAAGCACATCAGTATAAAAGACTCTGAAATAATTGAGCAGGCTCTTGTTTTGCGTCCACGCAGTATTTGCGAGCTCAACCTTGCTAATCTGATGGTCTGGCAAGACTTCGACAGGCCTCAGTTTACAATTATAAATGATAATTTATGCATACTTGTAAACAACTTAAATGAAAAGCCATATTTCCTGGAACCTTTGGGCAATAACAAGCTTGAAGAAACTGTCAATATATGTCTAAAGCATGTAGATAAATTATCCCGTGTATCAGAAAGCTTTATATCCCTTATCCCCCAGCACAAATACAATATAAAATGCTTAAGATCACAGGGAGATTATATTTACGAAACAGAAACATTGGCAGACCTGAAAGGAAAAAAATACGACGGGAAAAGAAACCATATAAAAAGATTTATCCGCAGATTTCCAAAATATAAATATGTAGAAATTGATCCGAGCTTAAAGAATCAGGCTTTAGCCCTTTTTGAAAAATGGTTTGAAACAAAAGAAAAAGTAAGATCATTTCATAAATTGTCTTATATGTCCCAAAAAGAAGCGATTGAAACAGCTTTTTTAAGTTTTGAAATGCTGGGTTTAGAAGGCGGAAGTATCATGACAGAAGAAGGAATGAAAGGGTTCATAGTAGGAAGCCCAATATCAGTAGAAACCGTATCGGTTCATTTTTCCTATACAGACCCGACAATTCATGGAAGCTCTCAAATCCTTTTACAAGAAGGCTGCGCCAAAACTTTTAACCGATACAAATATATAAATTTAGAGCAGGATATAGGAATCCCAGGATTAAGAAAAGCAAAACTTTCTTATCACCCTCTCAAATTAGAAAGAAAGTTTGAAATTAAATCTAAAGATTAAATTATTCTTGTTATCGACCCATTGGCAGAACCGCTGTAGGTCATAGCTCCGGTATCCATATGGTTAACATCCGGAATTAAATATCTAAATTCAAAGCCCGCGTTAAACCCGCCCAAAGCCCAAGAGATGCCGGCTTCCGCCTGCACGCCTGTCGTTTGGGTGGAAACCCCGCCGGAAGAAGTCATATTATAGCTGACACCGGCGCCAAGATAAGGCTTTAAATTTAGAATCTGCTGGCTGTAAATCAAGTCAACTGTCACTGGAGTATAAGTCGTTTGAACCCCACTCTGATCGTATGTTGTCGTTTGGACAGCTCCCCGCAAAGACCAGTTTTCGGTTATCCCATAATCAGCTGCAACCCCATACATAATTGAAGATTGTCCGTTTGAAGGGGTATAGAGGCCGGCATTTGCTGAAATGGTTAAATTACCCAACCCAATGGCAAAAGATGGAACAGAAAGCAAACAGACCGCCGCAAAAACAATAAATACAGAATAAATTTTTTTCATGTGAGCCTCCAGTTTTATAATTTCGCCCATGATTTTAACACCTAAAATCGGCGTTAGCAATGGTATAATTTAAAAAGAAAAATGATTATATTAACTGAATTCGAGAAAAACCCTCTCCTTTTTGACAATCTGCAGGAGATTATCTCCTGCTCAAACCTATCAGATGTCCCTTCGTGTTTTGATAAAATGGAAGAAGCTTTAAACTCTGGATATTTTTTGGCAGGTTTTTTGTCTTATGAAGCAGGATACGGCTTTGAAGAAAAGCTGCAGGATAAAAAAGATTATGATTTCCCTTTAATTCATTTTGGCGTTTATAAAAAACCTTCTTCAAAACTGCCAAAGCCAGATAACAAAGAAAACAAAAAAGAAAAAATCCTGCAATTCAGAAAAAACATTTCAAAAGCAGAGTATTTCAAAGATATAGAAACAATTCGTTCTTATATTGCCAAAGGCGATGTCTATCAAATTACTTACTGCTTAAAATCAAGCTTCAGCTTTACAGGCAAACCTTTTTCTCTATACAAACAATTACTAAACGATCAGCCTGTCCCCTATCCAGCTTATATAGAAACAAAAGATTTTAAGATTTTATCTTTGTCTCCTGAATTGTTTATAAAAAAACAAGGAGAGAAAATCCTTACAAAGCCGATGAAAGGAACATGGCCAAGGGAAAATGTTTTTTCCAGCCTGTTTGGCGGCTTAAGGCTTAAATATGATAGAAAGAATCGGGCGGAAAATATCATGATTTGCGATCTTTTGAGGAATGATCTGGGTAGAATTGGTGTAAACATAAAAGCTCCTACTCTTTTTGAAGTCGCAAGATACAAAACCCTTTTCCAGATGACATCAACTGTAACGGGAAAGATCGATCGTAATATCCCTATTTTTGACATATTCAAAGCCCTTCACCCTTCCGGCTCCGTAACAGGAGCTCCAAAAATCCGCGCGATGGAGATTATAAGAGGCCTTGAAAGGGAGGAGAGGAAAATTTATACAGGGGCGATCGGTTATATCACGCCGGAAAGAGATATGTTTTTCAATATACCGATAAGAACCCTCTTAATCCAAGGATCAAAAGGAGAGCTTGGCATAGGTGGAGGAATCGTCTGGGATTCAACCCCTCAAGGGGAGTATGATGAGTGCAAATGGAAGTCAAAATTTTTAACAAAAAGCGACTAACAACAAAAGCATTGAAAGGCACTTAACATATTTTAATATCTTAGTAACGCAAATTTTGTT
>MEUB01000053.1 GCA_001771535.1 candidate division WOR-1 bacterium RIFOXYB2_FULL_37_13 | reverse complement strand
GGGCTTCGAGATTAATTGATAAGCGGGTTGCCAGGCGGGCTCCGCGTTCTACTAAATTTTCAGATGTTTTAGGAAGTATTTTTAAATGGATATATCCTTTGTAGTTATACCGAAACCTTACAATCTCTAAAACTTTTATCATCTCTTCCATGGTGAAATCGGTATTTCTCTTGATGCCGGAACTTAGGAATAATCCTTCGACATAATTTCTTTTATACAATTCCATAAACAGCTTTGCCAGCTCTTCTGCCTCAAAACTTGCCCGCTCAAAATCGTTTGTTACTCGGTTGACACAATATTTGCAATTATTTTGGCATGAATTAGTCATTAAAACTTTAAGAAGAGAAACACATCTGCCATCGGGTGTGTAGCTGTGACAAATTCCTGAAGAGGAGAGGTTGCCTATATAATCATTTCCTACAGGGCGAGGAGCTTTGGCGCACGAGGATGCACAAATGTCGTATTTAGCAGCGGCGCCTAATATTTCTATTTTCTTTTCGGTTTCCATAGTCTGTTTCTCTTAATATATAGAATACATGCGTATACTTAATTGTCAAGTGGTCTATCTCCATTTTGTCCTACAAAAATACCAGAATAAACACCCAAAATTTAACGCAATTTCAGGTCAAATTTTGCGATATATACGTATGAAATGAATCATGGGAATGGAGATAAAATGATAACAAGATTGGGAGATAAATTTTTTGTTAATAGAGCAACAAAATTAAGATTAATAACTTCCGAAAGTATGGGGCTAAGAGTCCCACAAACAACTTTACCGGAGTATTTAAACACACAAATATTATCGGCAATTAAACATCTTCTTTCTGGCGATCTTTCAACAAATGTTAATTATCAGAAGGTCACTGCGGCAACTATTGCCCATAGGGTTAACCCTTTTTTTGATTTTAGATCTTTTATTGAACCGGCAACAAGAAATAGCAATTTATATTTTGCTCTTTTTGCCATGGAAACTCTTCATCAACAATTAGGAATGACTATCTCAACATCTATAATAAAAAAGCTTAGACATCATAGAGATAAATCCATCTTAGAAATAGATTATTTATTAGCATGCGGAATGGTAGCTGAGGTTGAAATAATTTTCAATTCAACAACAGATCATGTAGAAAAAACAGAGATTGCCCTGCTTCTGGTTGAACACAGATATCAAGGGACTCACCATGAAAAAGTTCTACATCTTATAAAGTCAATGGAGCGCGAACTTGTTTCAAAATTTCATGCCCATTTATCTTATAAAAGATTACAAGCTCTATATGACGAAGGAATAGAGACCCCTTTATTTTATTGGCTTAAATCTGCCAAAAAAGGGACAGAAATGCTTGCTCGATTTCTCATTCAAAAAGGTAGAAGGAATGATTTAGAAAAAATACTTAATATGGAGGTTGAAACACCTAAAGCGCTCATAGTTAAGGATATTGTTGAAGTTAAAGGAATGTCGGATGAATTAGCAAGAAAAGAGGTAGATGAAAATTTTACTAGATTAAAATTAGGTATTTTGATTGAACTAGGCAGACACGAAGAAGCATCTATACTTGTAGAAGAATTTTCAGGAGATGCTAAATTCAAAATAGATCTTAAAGTTTTACTGACGGAAAGAACGGGAAATCCAGCGTTTTTACCTCTGATAATATCAAAGGTTGATGACAGACTATATGAATTAGAAGATTGGATAGATAGTTATGAATATTGGCATTCGCCTGAAGGTCTTCAAATTTTAAGAGAAATCAACCCTCAAACAGTTACCAATTTAGGAGTCTCACCAGATCAAATAACACGCCAAGCGTCAACAATCAGAGCTGTTTGTAAAGATCGAACCATAAAAATTGGAGAGGGAATAGGTTTTGCTAATAGAGGAAGGCATCCTGGGAAAAGAGAAGTAGCATCTCCGTCCGGAGATTTTACAGGGATCGAGACCTTACCACGAATGGATGCGGCATTGAAAGGATATAGAATAGATTATAGAGCAACTGGTCGATTAGATGGAACAAATGTAGCTGTAAGAACATTTCAAAATCTAGAAGCAAGAAAAGTAATGATAGTAATGGATCCCGGTCTTTTTGATGAATCAATCCCTATTACAAATTTAAGTGCGTTAGCCGGTGTTATCGCGCAAAGAGCCCTTCAGGAAAGGGATATGGTTGGGCTTGTGATTGGATTCGAAGAAATGTTTATTTCCCCAAAAGCTACAGAAAAACAATTACTAATAATTTTACAAGAAGTTGTTAAGTATTACTTTTTTGAGCACATAGGCACATCAGAAGACGCTACAATACCCGACATCCTTGGACAAAAATATTTACGAAAGCATCTTCCTCATGGGTCAAGAATAGTTTTGATCTCAGATTTCAAAAAAGAAACTGCTGAAGAATTAAAAGGAATTGGAGTGGCATTACAAAATAAAGGGGTGACATTCGAACCCATTGCAGTGTCGGCAAAAAATGATTTTGGTCCGCCAACTTCGGTACAAATTGGAAGATTCAGCTCAAGACTGCATCCTGCCATATTTCAAGAATTGAGAATTGCAAGAGGAGAAATCAACAGTATAAAAGAGCTTGAAGCCTTTGTTGTAGCGTATGGCGCTGTTGTGTCGCTTACAGATTTAGGAGATCAAAGAGAAGAGGCCCAAGATATTTTAGAGCAATTGACTAAAAAGTGCAGGCGATTAGAGCCCACCGCTCAAGAAAAAATACATAAAATAAAAGGTCAAGCGCCTCAAAACATAAAAAAGATGCTGTCTAAGGCTTTAAGAATTCAAGATAGAGAGGCACGACTTGAAAAATTAAAAGTTATAGTTGTACTCGCTAAACTTTTGGGATGGGAAGAAGTTTTTGTGTTTTTAGAAGAGCAAATAGCAAAAGCCGCAAATTTACCGGTTGGGAATAAACCTGGAATGTTGACTATTGCTGAAAGAGAAGCTTTAAATAAAGCTCAAGATGAATTGGAAGGCGAAAAAAGAGAACCAATGCCCTTTAACCATGAAGAAGCCTTGCCCTACCTAAAAAAAATATCTGAAGAATCTTGGAAAATCTGGAGCAAATTTACAGGTAAGCAAATAAGCATGATAGAAAAGGTACTTATGGGGTCATACACCGCGGAAGAAGCAATAGCCTATTTCATTTTTTTGATAGTCGATCACTTGGATTACAGTGGTGAACATCAAATAGTATCAGCAGGTATGCCTGCTTTTAATATTTATACATTGATTGATGTTTTAATAGGTTTATTAGAAAATTTAGATATTCCACGGATTGACGCGGAAAATTATCTGCCAGATTATCTTAAATTATCTCTTTGCTTTACGAGTCTTGCAGTTGGTCTATCAAATTCTACTTTAGAGAAAATTGCACCTATATTAGCAAAAGTTCAAAAAAGTGAAGAGAGAACAAAACAATTATTATCATTAAGAAAATCTGGTCAATTTATTAGGGCACGAATATTGTCACCATGGGGACTTTTAGTAGCTATATTTTTGGGATTCGCAAAATTTTTTATAAGTCCATCTCAGGCACTTGTGGAAGGAAATACTAATTCCATTTCTTCAGGTGCAAATGACAGCAAATCTTTTGAATCAGGCAAACTGCTTTTAACATTTGATAAGCAACCTTCAGGAAGAACTGCTTATCTGCGAACAGGTGTTGGCTCAAAAGTTGATCCTTCGAAATGCGGGCTTTCAGAAATTCCTGAGATAAGAGAAGAAACATTATCGGAACAGGGGAATTCAAAAATAAAAGCAGAAATTGCTTATGGTGTTATGGTTTTTGATAGCCCATCAATTGTGGGAGGAAGTATTGTCTCTGTGGATGGCAATACTATTACATATAATACATCTCAAAATCCTATCCTAGAAATTTCAAAAATGAAATTATCCGAATTCAGGGAAGAAGCTCCAAAATTATACGGCGAGAATTTGTATAAAACTTTAACAGAACCTCCTGTTGCCTTATCCGAAATTAAAAGAATAGACCCTGAAGTGGCAGGTGACTGGGAAGCTTTAGTGGATAGCGTTCAAACTTTATCAGTTATGGAAGCGGCAGAAAGAATAAGAGCGCATATAGTTTACAAATCAAGATTTCACTATCATTTCTATGAAACATCGCAAGAAAGATTTATATTGCGTTATATTCAAACATTATCAGCTGTCAGTCTATGCGGTGGAAATAGTTATATAAATATGATCTTTGCCAATGGTGGGGGCGTTTGTACTGAGATGTCAATGTTGGGATTAGAAATTGAAAGAATAGCAGGAATTCCCACCGTTTTAACACAAGGATATGTCGTACAAAATGGCAAAGTAACAACATCAAATGCACATCAATATGTTGAAGTTGTTTTCCCAAATAATGGAAATGGATATATTGGAAATCCATTGGAATTTTCGGAAACGGCTCTGCAATTAATGCCATCACCAAAAGAAGAAAAACAATCTATGCTTTTGTCAGGCAGAGCAAAGGCAAATATTTTTTATGCATTTAAAGGAACTATGTTGCTTTTAGCATTTTCATTAGCAGTTCCCTATCTTTATAAGACTCTAAAAATAGTAACTAAAAAAGTCTTGAAAAAAACAGCTTTTTCTTCTGAATCACCAAAGCCAAAGAAAAACATACACATGGAAATAAATAAAAGACCTGAGCAACCTTCTTATAAAGAAGCTTTTCAAGCAGTAGAATTTTTAGACACACCCTCTTTTTCTGATAGACCAATAATGCAACAAATTGAAAACTCTTGGCAAGCTTATCCCTCAAGTCGAAAAGAAATGGTTTATTGGCTTTCTCAATTAATGAATATAACAGAATTAAGAAATACCAGTTTAGGAAAAAGCTTTGTTTCAGCTTTAATTTTAAAGGACGCAGAAAACGGAATATATGATGAACCAGCAAAACAGCACAATACAACAGCTACTACATTAGAAAATCAAATTCCCCCATATGTCGATCAGCTCAAAACCCTTTATGAAAAAGCAACACCCGAAGATAGAGAAGGAATTGTATCTTTAACTTTAAGATGGCTTAAAATCTGGGAGAAAATTATTAAATAATAATTTAGATGTGAGGAGAGGTTGCCTATATAATCAGAACCTCCTAAACAGACCTTTTACCACTCCCTGCACCGCAACATCCCTCACATATATTGGTTTCATTGTTGAGTTTGCCGGTTCAAGTCTTATGCGATCTTTTTCTCTGTACATTCTTTTGAGAGTTGCTGATTCTTTGCTGATTAATGCGACAACGACTTCGCCGTTGTTTGCTGTGTTGGCTTTTTCTATAACAACAAAATCTCCATCAAGAATATGGTCTTCTATCATGCTATTGCCTCTAACTTGAAGAACATAGCACGGTTTACGGCCGACAAGGGTTCTTGGCACATCAATTTCTTCTCTTTGTTCAACAACTTCGATAGGGGCGCCTGCAGCAATGAATCCAAGAAAGGGTAGGGTTACCGATTCTGAAAGGGATTGGACAAGTTTAATCCCACGCGCAAACTTTTCACGGACAATTGCTCCTTCAGTCTCCAGAGCTTCCAGATATTTTTGCGCAGAGCGGGGTGATGCAAAGTGAAATGCTTTTGCTATTTCCCTTATAGATGGCGGAAAACCTTTGCTTGATATGTAATCCTTAACAAACTGAAGAATCTTTGCTTTTGTATCGCTTGACATTTTTTTCCTCCTTGAAATTTGATTGACTTTTATAGTATACGCGCGTATACTGATTGTGTCAAGGGATATTTTAGGAGGGAATATATGTCTAAAAATAAAAAAGTTTTTGTTCAAGGTAGCCAAATCGGAGTATTGTTACAAGCTGGAGATAATGATTTTATTTCTTTGACCGATATGGCAAAAAAATTTGGTGACGATGTTTTGATTTATCAATGGATGCGCAATCGGAATACGGTTGAATTTCTTGGAATTTGGGAGCGGATTCATAATGTTGAGTTTAAAGGTATCGAATTCGAGACCTTTAAAAAGCAAGCAGGTATGAATAGTTTTTCTCTTACTCCTAAAAAATGGATTGATGCTACAAATGCTACAGGGCTTATTTCAAAATCTGGCAGATATGGGGGTGGTACTTATGCTCATAAAGATATTGCTTTTGAATTTGGCTCATGGCTTAGTGCCGAGTTCAAACTTTATCTTATTAAGGAATTTCAAAGGCTTAAAGTTGAAGAAAATAAAAAATTGTCTATTGGATGGGACATGAAACGAACATTGGCAAAAATAAATTATAAAATTCATACAGATGCCATAAAAGAATATATTATTCCGCCTCAAATTTCAAAAAAAGCAATAAATATGATTTATGCCAACGAAGCTGATGTTTTAAATATGGCATTGTTTGGTATGATTGCTAAAGAGTGGCGCGATAAAAATAAAGGAAGAGAAGGAAATCTTAGAGATTATGCTACTGTCACACAATTAGTGGTACTTTGCTGAATAATTCGTCAATTAAAAAATTAGGATAATAAAAAAAAAGTAAATATGGAGGCTTTTAATTATGAACAAAGATAAAAAATGTCCTTTGTGTAGAGGAAAAGCTAATGATGATTTGCCACAAAATTATTCTTGTCTTATTTGTGGGAATTTTATTATGGACAGTAAAGTGTCATGTCAAATTCAAAATGATGAAAGATATGAAAAGAAAATTGATTAAAAGGAAAACCTATATTCAAGCATTGCGACCAGCTATTGAAAGTGCTGTTATTTCTGAAATCCGTACGCTTATTGAATCTGCTCGTGGGAGGGTTGCCTCGTTTATTAATTCAGAGCTTACCCTGTTGTATTGGAAGGTGGGGGAACGTATTAGTAGGGAAATTCTTAGAGAAAAACGGGCAGAGTATGGGAAAGAGATTGTCGTATCACTGTCACGACAATTAGTTGAAGATTACGGGAATGGTTTTTCTGTGCCCAATCTGTCTAGGATGGTTCGTTTAGCGGAATATTTCCCGAAAGAAAAAATTCTTTCGACACTGTCGAAAGAATTAAGCTGGAGCCATTTTGTTGAGATATTACAAGTGCGCGATCCTCTTGCTCGTGATTTTTATACGGAAATGTGTCGCCTGGAGCGTTGGAGTGTACGGACGCTTCGTAAAAAGATAGATGGGATGCTTTTTGAGCGTACAGCACTTTCAAAGAAGCCAGAGATACTTATTCGTACAGAACTTGATAAATTGCTTAAAGAAGATAAGCTTTCTCCTGATATTGTTTTCCGCGATCCGTATTTTCTTGATTTTCTCGGACTAAAAGACTCTTATCAAGAAAAAGACCTTGAGTCGGCTATTTTGAGAGATATGGAATCATTTATAATGGAACTTGGAGTGGGGTTTACTTTTGTCGAACGTCAAAAACGCATGATTATTGATGGAAAGGATTTTTATCTTGATCTTTTATTTTATCATCGTGATTTGAAGCGTCTTATTGCCATTGAATTGAAATTAGGAGAATTTAAACCTGCACATAAAGGTCAGATGGAGTTGTATTTGCGTTGGTTGGATAAATATGAGCGTAAAACAAATGAAGCACACCCAATCGGGCTGATTCTGTGCGCTGGTAAATCCGAAGAACAAATTGAGCTTTTAGAATTAAGTAAGAGTGGCATACGAGTAGCACAATATATGACGAAATTATTACCTAAAAAAATATTAGAAAAAAAATTACACGAATCAATACAAAGAGCAAGATTGCTTGTTGAAAATAAAGAGAAAAGTACGATGCCTGAAGACTTACCTACACCAAACAAAAGTATTAGTGCTGTTGAACGCTCTCAACTAAAAAAGCTTAAAAAGTCACCCAAGAAATTGATGTTGGACGAATGATTGGATTTATGAATGAAAAGGGAATTTTATAAGATGCTGGCAAAGTTTGTTATAGAAAGAAAATTAATAAATAGAATTGAAGCACGATTTTTTTAAGGAGAAATACAAATGAAACCAGATGCAAAGATCGCAATCTTTAAAGGACGAAAAATTAGAAAAGTTTTATATCAGAACGAATGGTGGTTTTCGGTGATTGATGTTGTGGATGTTTTGACAGATAGTGCAAATTCCAGAGATTATTGGTATAAAATGAAAGTTCGAGTTAAAAATGAAGATGGAGTTGAGTTGTCGACATTTTGTCGACAACTGAAACTTGAGTCTTCGGATGGCAAGAAATATTCAACCGATTGCGCAAATACAGAAGGAATATTCAGACTTATTCAGTCAATCCCATCGCCAAAAGCAGAACCATTTAAACTTTGGCTTGCTAAAGTTGGTTATGAGCGTATACAGGAGATTGAAGATCCTGAATTATCAACGAAGCGTACAAGGGCTCTTTACAAGGCTAAAGGCTATTCTGATTCATGGATAGAAAAGAGAATGCGTGGAATTGCTATTCGTGAGGAATTGACAGATGAATGGCAAAATCGTGGTGCAAGAGAAGAAAGAGATTATGAAATATTGACCTCGGAAATTTCCAAAGCCACTTTTGGAGTAACTCCAAGTGAATACAAAAAACTAAAAGGACTGGAGCGAGAAAATCTGCGGGATCATATGGATGATTTTGAGCTGATTTTTACGATGCTTGGAGAGCGCTCAACCACGGAAATCCATCGCAATGAAGATTCAAGTGGGGTGGATAAACTAAAATCGGATGCTAAAGCGGGAGGAGTCATTGCCGGTGATGCGAGAAAGGCGTTGGAGAAGAGACTTGGTCGATCTGTCGTAACAAAGAAAAACTTTCTGAAAAATTCCGAGGATAAAAAGAGGCTGAAATAATCTGTTTATCCGGTTTCCGTATTTACGGGACACTGTCTCGGAAATCTGCGGATTGGATAACACCCGCAGTAATATAATAGGAGGAATTTTATGAGCAATTTGAAAGCGAAAGAATATAAATCGTTTGAAGCAATAAAGCATCTTTCAGAGGATGGTAATGAGTTTTGGTATGCGCGTGAGTTTGCAATTGTGCTTGAATATGTCCAATGGCGAAATTTTGCTAAAGTTTTAGATAGGGCAAAGATTGCTTGTAAGAATAGCGGTTATGCTATTGTTGACCATTTTGCTGAGGTCAGCAAAATCGTAGAAGCTGGTGCAACTTCGAAGCCTGTTATTGATTTTAAATTAACTCGTTATGCTTGTTATTTGATTGTTCAAAATGGGGATCCACGGAAAGAGGTTATTGCTTTGGGGCAGACTTATTTTGCTATTCAAACCAGGCGCCAGGAAGTAGCTGATTACTTTAATCAGCTAGATGAAGAGAACAAGCGTTTGGTAATAAGGGGCGATATTAAGCAATGGAATCAAATGCTTGCCGAAGCCGCTCACAATGCTGGCGTTATGAGCAATGAAGATTATGCCACTTTTCAGAATTCAGGTTATATGGGCCTTTATGGCGGAATGAAAGTTGAGGATATTCATAAAAAGAAAAGGCTTAAGGAAAAAGATAAGATTCTTGATTTTATGAGTAGCACAGAATTGATTGCGAATTTATTTAGAATATCTCAAACCGAAGAAAAACTAAAGAAAGATAAAACAGCAACTGCTGATGCCGCAAATGAAATACACTTTATTGTTGGAAGAGAAGTGCGTGGAACGATTAAACGAGTAGGCGGAACGATGCCTGAAGACTTACCTACACCAAATAAAAGCATAAGCGATGTTGAACGCTCTCAACTAAAAAAGCTTAAAAAGTCACCCAAAAAGTTGATGTTGGACGAATGATTGGATTTAATGAATGAAAATGGTGGTTTTCTGTTGTTGATGTAAGCGGAACACTTACTGAAAGTGATGATGCAGGTTTATACTGGAGAAAACTCAAGCAAAGACTTAAAGCGGGAGGAGTCATTGCCGGTGATGCGAGAAAGGCGTTGGAGAAGAGGCTTGGTCGATCTGTCGTAACAAAGAAAAACTATCTGAAAAATTTCGAAGATAAAAAGAGACTGAAATAATTTGTTTAGCTGTTTTCGTGATTTACGAGACACTGTCTCGGAAATCTGCGGCTTGGATACCATGTTGGGGCGTATTGCTATAGGAACTGCGGTTATAATTGGGATTTATTCGACCCTTCATAAGTAGTATAATAAACGAGTGTCTATCACTGATTATCACGCAAAATATTTTGCTTACGAATTAACAAAACGATGTGCTTCTGATAGCTTGGAAAAATTATCTTCAACGCTTTCAAATGCACAGGTTGATTTGAATCCTCACCAAATAGAAGCTGCTCTTTTTGCTTTTAAGTCGCCTTTATCAAAGGGAGCAATTTTAGCCGACGAAGTTGGTCTTGGAAAAACAATAGAAGCTGGCTTAGTTCTATCTCAGAAATGGGCGGAGCGAAAACGAAAGATTCTATTGATAGTGCCATCGAGTCTTAGAAAACAATGGAATTCCGAACTGCAAGAAAAATTTTTCTTGCCTTCAATTATTCTGGAAGCAAAATCATTTAATCAAAGTATAAAAGATGGCAATCTTAATCCATTTAATCAAGAGAATGCTATTGTTATTTGTTCTTATCATTTTGCAAAAGCCAAATCTTCTTATATAAAGCAAATCCCTTTTGAGCTAGTGGTTATAGATGAAGCGCATAGATTGCGTAATGTTTATAAAACAAGCAATAAAATTGCACGGGAAATAAAAGATGCAATCCAGGAATATCCAAAATTACTGCTTACAGCGACACCTCTTCAAAACTCCTTACTCGAATTATATGGACTTACTAGCATTATTGATGATCATATTTTTGGTGATCTCAATAGTTTTAAGGCGAATTATGCCAAGGTATCTCGTGAACAGAATATTTATGATAGTGAGCTTGGGTTAGTAGAACCGCGACAAGAAATGTTTTCTGATTTGCGAAATCGCTTAAAGCCGATCTGTATTCGCACCCTTCGGAGACAAGTATTGGAATATATTAATTTTCGTGACCGTAAACCGATAACTCAGGACTATGTTCCAACCGAACAAGAAATTGAGTTGTATGATGGCATGTCGGAATATCTGCAACAACCAAAACTATATGCTTTACCTTTCAGTCAGCGCCAGCTTATGACACTTATTTTGCGTAAACTCCTTGCCTCATCATCTTTTGCAATTGCTAGCACCTTAAACGGACTCGTCTATAAACTTGAAAAATTAGAAGAAGAAATTAGAAAAAAGTCTGTAGCCATCAACGAAGAGCTTCCCTTGGGACTTGAAGAAAACTATGAAGGACTTACGGATACAGTAGACGAGTGGATTGATGACAAGGAAGAAGACGATGATGAAAAAGGAAAACAAAAGAAAAAATATACACTAGAAGATATTCCAAGTATTCAAGCCGAAAAAAAAGACTTGGAGAAATTCAGAGATATTGCTAAGGCGATTTTTAAAAACTCCAAAGGAGAATCCCTACTCATCGCTTTGGAAGAAGGGTTTAAAATGACTGCAACACTTGGTGCGCACAAAAAAGCGGTTCTTTTTACTGAATCAAGAATCACTCAGGATTATCTCTGGAAATTGCTTTCAGAGAGTGGCTACAAAGACAAAATCCTTTTATTCAATGGCTCAAATAACGATCAAAAGTCTAAGGATATTTATGTCGATTGGCTCAAAAAGAACAAAGATAGCGATAAGATATCTGGCTCTAAAACGGCAGATTTGCGTGCGGCTCTTGTTGATTATTTTAAATCGGACGCGGAAATTATGATTGCTACCGAGGCTGCCGCCGAGGGTATTAATCTTCAATTCTGTTCACTGGTTATAAATTATGATCTTCCTTGGAATCCGCAAAGGATTGAGCAGCGAATTGGTCGCTGTCATCGTTATGGCCAAAAGCATGATGTTGTCGTTGTTAATTTTGTTAATCGTAAAAATGCTGCTGATCGGCGAGTGTATGAACTTCTTGATCAGAAATTTCAACTCTTTAAGGGCGTTTTTGGGGCAAGCGATGAGGTGCTTGGAAGCATTGAGTCGGGGGTTGATTTTGAAAAAAGAATTGCGGCTATTTATCAGTCTTGCCGTACTGAAGATGAGATAAACACCGCCTTTGATGCTCTGCAGGCAGAAATGGACGAATCTATCCAGAAGAATTGAAACCGTATTTTTTATTGATATATCAATAAAAAGAGGCTGGTATTAGTTTTTGGATTTTTGTTTTGGATCGG
>MEUB01000052.1 GCA_001771535.1 candidate division WOR-1 bacterium RIFOXYB2_FULL_37_13 | reverse complement strand
TCCGTTTTCCGATTGGCACGCAAAGGCATGGGCGGGATCGCTGGTGTTGATTTCAATAATTTTAGCTGTTACTCTAATTGTTAGGAAATTTTCAAAGAGGGTAAGATATGTATAATCAAAGTGAAAAGTTAGAAAAAAAGATTGAGGCAAAAGATATTTGCGCATATTTTTATGGCAAACAGGCTTTGAAAAATATCAATATGGATATCTATAAAAACAAAGTTACGGCGATTATAGGTCCGTCAGGATGTGGCAAATCGACATTTATACGATGTTTAAACAGACTTCATGAAACTGTTTCTGGCACTACTTTAACGGGAAATGTTTATCTTGACGGAAAAGACATTTTGGAAAATGAGATAGATATTGTTTTATTGCGCAGAAGAGTAGGGATGGTGTTTCAAAAGCCAACCCCTTTTCCCACAATGACAATATATGATAATGTCGCGGCGGGGATCAAATTGTATGGCAAAATATCCAGTGGAGAGTTGGATAAGGTCGTAGAAAAAAGTTTAAAGCAAGCGGCACTGTGGGAAGAGGTCAAAGATTCTCTTGATAAACCGGGAATCAGTTTATCGGGAGGGCAACAGCAAAGGCTTTGTATAGCCCGCGCCCTTGCAATCTGCCCCGAAGTTATTCTGCTTGATGAGCCCTGTTCGGCCCTCGATCCGATTTCTACAGGCAAAATAGAAGCGCTTATCCACGAGTTAAAGAGCAATTATACGATTGTTATAGTAACCCACAACATGCAGCAGGCGGCCCGCGTTGCTGATTTTACCGCCTTTTTTTTGCTGGGAGAACTTATAGAGTATGATTTAACTACAAAAATATTTACGACGCCGAAAGACACGAGGACAGAAGATTATGTGACGGGAAGATTTGGATGAAAAGCGAATAATTTACTGCTCTTTATAGAAATTTAACCAAAAATCCTTCGATAATAAGTTATGGACATCCCAATAAAATCATTGGCAATAGGTGGGCGTATCCCGAGAATATATAATGTTGTTTCTTTAGTGCCGCTACTTGAAAGAGAATTTCATTATACTGGAAAAGGCAGACCAAAAAGCCTAAAAATAAAAGAGTCTTATATTCCAATACCTTCATATATATCTAAGAGAGCTGTTGCAAAAGATTTAAGGTCCGTTGGCATAGTTAAAATGGGGACATTGGAAAATGATGCCAGAAGATTGTTTTTTCCTCTTTCTTTATTTTTGGGTTTATCGACAAAGACTCTCTTAGAAAAGCTTAAAGGGCATGAAGCTTTTAAATTAAGAGCTGATGAAAGTCCTTTAGATATTAGATCTCTTATAGTTGGACGTTTGTTTGGGTTGGATCGTTCTGTTTTAAAGGATCCCAAAAATGCTGACATTACTCTTGGGGCTTTTAATCTTGAGGACGGAGATTCTCCAATATTTAAAAGCAGATATTGTATTGGCAGAAATGGGGAAGAAATACATAACCAAGCAGTAAAAACCTTGGATACACTAAGTGATATGCAACTTTCTTGGTTGGTCCTTGTGAATAAAACCAGAGAATCTAATGAGGATAAAATAATAAAAACAGTGTTACGCGAAATGGTAACTAATTTTAATAGAGAAAAAGCTGTTTTTGATGATATGTGCGAGAGGATTCGTAGAGGGATTTCCTTTCCTCTAGTCCTAGATGGGCTTGATTTTACAGGAAGAAATCTTGTCGGTCTTAATCTGGATCACACAAGCCTTAGAGGGACGGTTGGGTTAGATTATAAGCGGTCAATTATTACAATAAAAAGCGTATAATTGGGTTTAAACAGATATGAGACAAGTTGTTCTCCTGTCGGCAGACTAGGTCTCAACCTGTTGTTTTGCAAAGAAGAGGATAAATCAGTGTTATCATTAACGATTGTTTTTGTTATATGCTTATTATTGTCTTTTTTGACGGATAAGCAAAAAACTTATCAGGGTTGTCGCAAAGGAATGAATATGTTCCTTTCTCTTTTGCCATCCCTTTTGATAGTGTTGGCATTAGTGAGTGTTTTTTTGTATGTTATGCCGGAAAAAACATTATCTTCTTTGCTTGGCGCTAAAAGCGGATTTTTAGGTGTTGTCATTGCGGCGCTTGCCGGATCCGTTGCTCTTATTCCCGGCTTTATATCATATCCTTTAGCGGCAATATTTATTAAGCGGGGAATTCCATTGCCTACGGTTGCCGTGTTTATTACCACACTAATGATGGTTGGAATTATGACCATGCCGATTGAAATTGCATACTTTGGCAAAAAAGCGGCTTTCATGAGGAATTTTTTAAGTTTTATCGGAGCTTTTATTATTGGCCTGTTAATTGGTGTTTTTTTATGAAAAAGAAAAAAATATTAAAAGATTATTTTTGGATAATTATTTTTTTTATATTTATTGTCGGTTCAATGTTTATAAATTATGAGCCAGGCAGGCAAATATATATTAACTTTGAGAAATTTTTTATTGAGATGATTTTGTTTTTGCCGCTAATGTTTGTTTTTGTAGGTCTTTTTGATGTTTGGGTTCCCAAAGAAAAAGTTGAACGCCATGTAGGGCATGAAGGGGGGATTACAGGAACTTTTTGGATAATACTTTTGGCTACATTTCAGGCGGGCCCTTTGTATGGAGCTTTTCCCGTAGCTTATTTACTAAGCAAAAAAGGAGCCAGCCCTCGCAATATATTTATATATCTTGGAGCCTTCAGTTGCATGAAGCTTCCTATGCTAACATTTGAGATCAACTTTCTTGGCTTGAAGTTTTCTTTGTTGAGAACCCTATTTTCTCTTCCTGTTTTTATTATTATTGGGATTATAATGGAATATTATTTGGGAAAGGATTACAAGGTTACACAGCCTGAAAATGTTAAAATGGGGTAATTGCTGTTTGCGATGTTTTATTCTTAATCTGCCGATTTATCGCCAGTAATTGCCGAATTCCCGTCATTCCTACTCTCAACTCACTACTTTCTACTATCTAATCCGCGGCATGAAAATTGCTAGTAACTTGGTAGAGGTGGTTTGTTATGAATAATTTGATGCCGGTTGAGAGAATAGAAAGTAGGATTTATTTGGTTAGGGGGCATAAGGTTTTATTGGATTTTGATTTGGCTGTGTTATATCAAGTTCCTACAAAAAGACTTAATGAGCAAGTTAGAAGAAATATGGAAAGATTTCCTGAGGACTTTATGTTTCAACTGACTTACGACGAGACAAACTCTTTAAGGTCGCAATTTGCGACCTTAAAGGTTAATGGCGGTACATCTTTAAGAGGTAAACATAAAAAGTATTTACCTTATGCTTTTACCGAGCAAGGAATAGCAATGCTATCTTCTGTTTTGAAAAGCAAAACAGCAATTCAAGTTAATATTCAAATAATGAGAACTTTTACTAAGCTCAGAGCTTTAATGGAAAACAATAAAGCTTTGGCTGAAAAATTAAAAGAACTAGAATCTAAAGTCGGAGTTAATACGGAAGATATTAAACTAATTTTTGAAACTATAAAGCAAATGCTGGCTGTTCCTGAAAAACCTAAAAGGAAAATGGGATTTTTGGTATAATTTGTGTTAAAAATTGCTAAGATTTTATTGCCAAAATTTGCTAAAATAAACTTTATTCCAGGAAAATGTAGGAGGAAATATGAGCAATATAGATGTTGGGCTTATGCTTTTTTATATAGCAGGAGGAATAATCGCAATTTTTGGGGCGCTTTTGTATATTTGGGGGAAGAAAAGATAGAATGTCCAATTTCCAATGTCGAATGTCCAATGATGGTATCGCTTTGCGATTTTATAAATTAAAAGAGGGATAGGTTCGAGTGTTTTAAAGTAATGTGACAATAAATCTTGAAATTCCAATTTGGAATATCAAGTTAATGAAAAAACAATAGCATAGTATCGTTAATGTAGGACTGGAATAACTAAATGAACTACAAAGAATTTCCACCAGCGATCAAGCTTCAGAAATACATTGAAACATACTGGTTTTTTGAGAATAATAGTAAAAGCGATTTTTATTTGCCAGTTGTTCCTGATGGATGTATGGACATTATTTATTCGTTCTCCAACCTTAGGAAGCCATTTTTTGTTGGCATAATGAAAAAAGCTGAAATAGTCCTGATACAATCAGGGAAAAAGTTTTTTGGTATTCGCTTCCGTCCAGGAGTTGCTCCTGCACTACTACAAACATCTGCGACAAAATTATGTTCTTTAAATAAATCGCTTAACTTAATTAATCGTAAATTTGCGCAAGCACTTGGATTTCCAAGTAGAGCTTGGAAGATAACTCAATATATAAAATATTTTGATAAAAAGATTGCTGAAATGTTGAAAGATGTTATTTTTGATGAAAGAATCTTTGTTGCTATTAATAGAGTAATTAAGCTCGAGGGTAATGCTTCACTAGAATCGGTTGCTTGTGAAATTAGTATGAGCTTGAGGCAAATGGAAAGAATATTTCGCATTAGTGTTGGTGTTACGCCAAAGCAATTTGCGCGGATAGTTAGATTTCGTCAATCACATAACGCTTTACTGCAAACAGGTAATAAATCATTGGTTTCTATTGCGCTGCAAGGTGGCTATGCTGATCAGGCACATTTTAATAAGGAATATAAGAAGCTTGTAGGATTAAATCCTACCCATAAAACAATGTCGCATTTATACAATATTAAATGAGTGCCGCTTGTTATACTTCATTAGCAGTTTATTGATTATAGGAGGAAAATATGGAGAAAAATTTTACAAAACTTACCGTAAATTTAATGGTTGAAAATGTTGATGACGCCGTAGCTTGGTACAAGAATGTTCTAGGCGCACAAGTGGTTGCGAGTGTTCCTTGTGTTATAGACAACTCAAAACTACAATGGGCGATGGTTGTTTTTGGTGGTGTAAGTTTAATGCTTCAGTTGCGCTCAAGTTTAGAGGGAGAAATTTTAGCATTAAAAAACATGCCAATTGGCGGTTCTTTTACTATGTATATAGATGTTGAAGATATAAACGCTGTTTTGAAATCTGTAAAAGGTAAAGCTGAAATTGTCCAAGAAATGCGTACGACATTTTATGGAGCTCATGAATTTGCGATTAAAGACTGCAATGGCTATATCCTTGCATTTTCTGAACATAAATAAGAAATTGAGAAATGAAAGCGCGGAGTAATTTAGAAATAATTCCAGGTGTTGGCAAAAGCATTGCGCAGAATCTGCATGATATTAATATTTTGAGCGTTTCAGATTTAAAAGGAAAGAGCCCTGAAAAACTATACGATGAATCTAACCGATTTGTTGGAGCTGTGCAAGATAGATGTTTGGAGTGCACCCTTATAAGTGGAACGATTTTGAGCTAAGATTAGAACGATCTGGCATATCATCTTGAGCTATGTTTTTTAAAGATTCC
>MEUB01000051.1:14276-27137 GCA_001771535.1 candidate division WOR-1 bacterium RIFOXYB2_FULL_37_13 | reverse complement strand
TATATCTTTAAACAAATTCCTTTGGCTTGCCCAAAAATAGAGCAATTTGAAAAAATTTTCCAGCACAAAAAATTTTGTTTCTTTCCTTATGGCTCCGATTTGAGCGGGAATTTCTACGGCATAATTAACGGTGCTTAATGAATAATTAAAATGCAAAGCAATGCCTTTTTGGGTGAAACGAAATTCTTTGTCATTTAAAGCCTTAAATAGTATATAGTGCCATATTGTTTCGATTTTCTTCATTGTAAATGCATTGTATTTCGAATATTATCGAAAGTCAAGACCAGCTCTCCATGTAAATGCCGCAAAATTCACAATGATCATGATTCCATTCAGATCGAGACATTCCCTAACTGGCGGTGTTTGTTGGACAAAGTTCGAATGTATTTTGAAATGAATCCTCCGCTTGCTCCGCTATTTTCTTTTGGCAAATTTCGGGCGGGGGAAAATACCTCAAGTTGGCTAATTGCTCTTTCGTGCAAAATAATACTTGACAAGTATATTATATAGTACTATACTATATAGCATGAAGAAACAAGCTGCATCCGCAATCGATTTAATTGTTTTTGGCTTTTTGCTTGATAAAGCAATGAATGCCTATGAACTAGCCAACCTTATAATTGAAAAACAGGTTGGTCGATTTTTGAAAATAAGCACACCGGCAATATATAAAAAATGTAAGAGTCTTTGTGCCGAAGGGATGTTAAATGGAAAAATAATTAAGGAAGGAGAGCAACCTGAAAAAACTATTTATAGTATAAACAAAAAGGGGGAACAGAAATTCTTCGAATTGATGGAACACTTTTCAGCAAAAATCACGCCATTCTTTTTGGATTGCAATACTTTTATTTGGAATATAGAAAAACTCGAAAAAAAACAAGGCTTGAAAATGCTAAAAAACCTACATAACGAATTAACAGGGCTTAAGCAATGGATTATTCAGCATGAAAAAGAGGGATCTAAAAATATATCTTTTGCAGGCGAAGCGATTGTTAAACAATATCGCATGATAATTTCAACACTCCTTAGTTGGAGCGAAGAAATTATTGAAGATTATAAGAAAATTAAATAAATATATGCACATGCAAGAAAACAAAACAAATTTTTTTAGTAAGCTATCATTAATAAGCATTGCGCTCACGGTAATTCTGACGTCCATAACCCACGCCTATGAGCTTGGATCCCGCGCGCTAATTGCTGGCGGTATTTTAATTATTATTATGGGCGTGTTAAATATTTTTTACCAGTGCAATACAAACAAGATGCTATTTGTGTTGTATGCGTTACTCAACGCGTGGGTTATTGTTGGCTTCGGAGTTATCAATGGTTTTTGGAATCATGTCTTTAAGATATTTCTGACTTATTTACACAATGGGCATCTTCCCCCTCTCTTAGCGGGACTTTTTTCTGATTCGAAAATTGGAAGCATCTTTTTTGAAAGTGTCGGCATCTTAACATTTGTAGCAAGCATGTTTGCCGCCTACTACATTTTCCAGATGGTGCCGAAAAAACAAAATGATAATACAGAAATAATATAAAAAACTATGTCAAATTTTATTGAACTTAAACAAGTTTCTAAATGGTTTGAATCAACTGCAGGTCGCTTTAACGCTCTAAGGGATATTGATTTTGTCATTGAGAAGGGAGAATACATAGCTATTACAGGCAAATCAGGTAGCGGAAAATCGACCCTTCTCAATATGCTCACAGGAATCGATCATCCGAGTGAAGGCGCTGTCATTATCAATGCTACGGAAGTTCAAACTCTAAATGAAAGTGTCTTGGCAACATGGCGCGGAAAAAATATCGGTATTGTTTTTCAATTCTTTCAACTTATCCCTACATTAACAATTCTTGAAAACATTCTGCTTGCAATGGACTTTGTGAATGTCATTCCGACAAAAGAACGCGAGAAGCGTGCGGAGATGCTGTTAAATCAAGTTGGAATCGGTCAACAAAAAAATAAACTTCCCGCCGCGCTGTCAGGAGGAGAACAGCAACGCGCTGCGATTGCTCGTGCTCTCGCGAATGATCCGCCGATTTTGGTTGCGGACGAACCTACTGGGAATCTTGATAGTAAAACTACTGAAATTATTTTTAACTTATTTTCAGAACTCGTCAAAAGTGGAAAAACGGTTATTGTAGTGACCCACGAAAAAACATTAAACCCCGATTATGATCGTATTATCACACTCAGAGATGGCGTTGTTGTTGACGATAAAAAAGCGATAAACTCAAAACACTTATGAAAATGAATATTGAACTTAAAAAAGTCGTAAGCGATTTATGGATCAATCCCTGCCGTACTATTCTTATTATTGTCGCTTTAGTCATTGGGCTCTGGGGGGTTGGTTCCGTTTTAGTTTCATATATTATATTGAGTCACGATCTGAATGAAAACTTTCAGAGAACTGATCCCTATCAAGTCGCTATTCTGTCTCCTGATTTTAGTCGTTTGAATTTGGATGACTTAAGAAAACGACCGGAAATTGAGAAAGCCGAATTAAGAGATTTTTCCATACTAAGAATTGAAACACATCCGGATGAATGGATTCCTTTGGAGTTGTACGGTGTAGAGGATTTTAATAATTTAAATTTGGCGCGTATTTTTGATCAAAAAGGCAGCAACTATGCCCCGGTGATTCCTGGAGATGGCACGATGCTTATTGAACGAAACGGTCTGAAATTTTCTGATTTGCGATCCGGGTCAAGTGCGCACGTTCGGTCCGGCAGTAACATGCTCAATGTCCCAATAACCGGTATTAGTTTTGATCCCGCACAAGCGCCGGGGACGCAAGATCATGTGATCTACGGTTATGTAAGTAAAAAAACTTACGCGGATATTACAGGTGAAGAGACCAATCAACGACTGATTATTCGTTTTAGAAATGTTGCGGCAAGAGAGGATGTGCAGGCTACTACAAATAATCTTACAACTTATTTTAGGTCGTTGGGAATGACGGTTGGTAAAATAACTATCCCAAAATTCAATGAACATCCTCATCAGTGGCAGTTGAACACTCTTATATTCCTCGAAGGGGGTATTGGATTTCTGGCATTTTTTATGGGGGCTGTGTTGGTATCACAGTTAATGGCCTCTATTTTAGCAAAGCAAATACGACAAATAGGTATCCTTAAAGCCATCGGCGCATCACGACGCAAAGTATTACAAATATATGTAGCGATGGTATTGGTGTTAGGGGTCATATCAAGCGCAATTGCGATACCGATTGCAATAAAATTTGGTTATGTGTTTGCCTCCTTTGTAGCTGACACTATCAATTTCGAAATTCTTACGCTGTCTCTGCCAGTGTATGTATACAGCTTACTCATTGTTGCCGGCATAGTATTACCAATATTATTATCTCTTCCCGCTATTTTGAAAGGAACAAAAATATCCGTTCGCGATGCGCTGAGCGACTACGGCATTCAACAGGAGAAACCATCAACAAAAAAAAACATCATTGTACATAAATGGCTTTCCCGTAATTTTGCGATGGCGCTGAGGAATACTCTTCGCCGTAAAAAACGCCTTGCGATTACGATGGTTGCGATGGCGCTGGGCGTTGCCATTTTTAGCACCGGATTTAATGTCCAGCAATCCATCAAAAATCTTTTGTCGGACGCAAGAAATAGCTTGCGGTACGATGTGGTGGTAGCACTTACCAATCAGATTCCGAAAGAACAAGCACTCAAATATTTTGCCGGCATCAAAAATGTCAATCGAATAGAAACATGGAATGGCGGACGTGGTGAAATGGAATCGCTCGTCGTGGCAACAGATAAAGGCTCTGGCATTGTTGCTCTACCATACAATACCGATCTTCTCGCCTTCAGAGTTCTTGAAGGTCGTTGGTTAAATAGTCCGACTGAACCAGAGATTGTGATGAATCAGGAAGCGGCGATAATCTATAATCGTCCGACGGTAGGGAATTCTCTGACACTGAAAATTAAAGGAAAATCATTGACAGTGAAATTGGTTGGTATTGTTGAGGAATTTGAAAAACCAAAAATCTACATGGATAAAAATCTATATGACAGTTTTTCTAATCCTAACCATTACATTAATAGTTTGGTGTTTGTCGCCAATGATAGAAGTTACGATAACGTGTTGGCGTTGAAGCGAAATATTGAAAAAGCGATCGCGCCATCAGATTTGCAAATTCTCTATGTGATGAGCCAGGCGGAAAGGGTTAATATTCTTGCGGATCATTTAAAGATCATTTTGGTGACTATTGTTTTCTTTGCTTCTCTCGTGTTAGTAGTGAGTGCGATTGGTATGGCATCTGCCACAAGCATAAATATTATGGAAAGAACCCGTGAGATCGGCATCTTAAGAGCGATCGGGGCAACTCCAAAAACAATTTATAACCTGTTTGTGAGCGAAGGAATGATTGTAAGTGTTGCGAGCATCCTTCTGGGATTGTTACTGTCGTGGCCGCTCAGTATGGTTGCATCGAACTTTTTCGGTATGTTGATGCTAGATTCCCCGCTTCGACCAGCATTTAATCCTACCGGTTTTGCAATAACCTTACTTGCCACCGTTATTTTTGGCTGGTTGGCCAGTCGTATTCCGGCCCGCAGGGCAGTAAATGTATCAACTCGAAAGGCACTTTCATATGAGTAATATTTTCTCATAATGTAGCGAAGCATATAATCTGCAGGAGGAGGCAAATCGCAACTAGTGACTTAGATAATAATTTGAACGCCACACATATGAAACATCTCTTGAAAATCCAAAAAATAATTTTTGCAAATCCAATGGTGTTTATCTTTTGTAGAATATCCTTCATTTAAAATTTCATTGTCTAGTTGTTCTATAAATTTTATGCCGCAAAATTCGCAATGATCATGATCCCATCTAGGGCGAGGCATTTTATACTTTTGCCATGTTAATATAGCATTTTGTAAATATTTTTCCTGTCCTGTCAGCCGCCAATCGGTTTTATTGATTATATGTTTTTGTGGTTTGTCTTTGCCCATTTTCCCCTATCTTTGCTAAATACTAAAGACTCATACTCAAACTCACACTCGATCGGAGGAGAGAGGATTCGAACCCCTGATACCGTTTCCGGTATAGACGCTTTCGAGGCGTCCGCCTTCAACCACTCGGCCACTCCTCCATTTAAGTTTGTAGTGTGAGAGTGAGTCTTTAGTAGTTAGCGCAGAAGGCAAGTAAAAGGCTAAAGACTAAGTACTCAAACTCACGCTCACACTTGCTTCATTTTCTCATATTGCTTTTCTCTTATCAAATTTATGTTAGGAATAAACACGAGGCAATGCGCTGTCTGTTGTTAGAGGGTTTTTCATTTGCTCAATGGGGGGGTTATCGTTTAGCTTTAAATTGATTAAAATAACGCATAATTCCTTCCTTGAAATAGTTTGGCAAAACCTTGAATGTTCTTATATAAGAGTTTCCTTGTGATAGCTTAATTACTCGGAAATAAGTAAGGGGTTCAAAAACGAGAGAAGATAATAAGTTTGCAATAAACAAAATAACCCTAAACCTTAGCCCCTTTGGGTCTTGTTTATATAGATAAACAACTTTATTCATAAATTTACCACTTAGAAACGTCGAATATCTAATCATATTATTAATTGTTTTTTTATGGTACAAAAAATACTTTTTTTTGAGAGAATCTTCTATTTTTTCAGGGCATTCTTTTTGAGCTTTTTCGTATAATTCAGTGCCTAAATACAGGCTCAATGAAAAAAACTGGGTATAGAATGGTTTTGGCGTTTCAATAAGTGTTTGAATTGTTTCAAGCCCATCTTCCTCTGTTTCAAATGGATTATCTAATATGACATCATAAAAAGCAGCTATGTTAAACTCCTTAATGATTTTTGCCGCCTTAAGGAAATCTGCTTTTAATGATTTTCGTTTATATATATCCTTGCAAATGCGGTCGCTCCCGCTTTGTAGGCCTAAACTAATCCAGGATAGGCCGGCCTCCTTCAAGTTTTTAATTTTATTTTTAGTGATATAAATGGGAATAGCCCTGACAACAAATGGCTTTTTTACCTTTTCCTTATAAAGTTTACAAAATTCTTTAAGATACTCATCTCCGCATGCCAGAAAGCAATCATCTTGGAAATTAATATATTCAATTTCAGGATTGTCCTTTACTGCTTTTTCAAGCTCAATGATGATGTTTTTATTGCTTCGTCTTCTGACTTTTTTTGTTTGATATAAACGCGAGAGAAAATTATTGCAACAATATGTGCAAGAAAAAGGACAACCTCTGGAACTCATAATGCTATAAAACGTTCCTTTATATCTAGCGTATTTTCTAAAAACCTTCTTATCAATGGGAATTATCAGCCCTTTTTCATTTTGAATAAAACTATTGACGGGGATGTGGTCATATGATGGAATATTATCTAAATCCTCAATAGGCGGATAAAGCATATTTTTCTTTATTCGATTATTTTCTATATAACAAAGATTATTAATAGTTTCCACGCAGCCATGGTTGTTAATGGCATTTGCAAAGTCTAGGATTGTTCTTTCTCCCTCCCCGACACAAACATAATCAGCATCTGCCAAACACATCTCTGGCGAAATCGATGGATGAATTCCTCCCCAGATAATCGGAATTGATTTGAAATTGGCCTTTAGGTATTTAGTTAAGTCACGGGCATTATAATACTCTACGCTCATTAAGCTGATTCCGATAAACAGGGGAGATATTTCAGAAATAAAGTTTTTAACAGTTTTTAGACTGTTTTCATCGTTCGGATTAAAATTTATTAAATGAAGAAGAAACGAATTATAGCCATTTTTTAATAAGTAATAATGCAGGCATTTTAAGCCTATTATATCTAAATCTTTCTGAACTGAAATTAGAAGGGTATTCATTTTTAATTATTCTTAATTATAACATTACTTTCTTTATCTTATTTGCTTGATGTCTTAAAATTCCATATAATAGGGCATGGCCTCAAAAACTTGTCTTTATTTTCTTACATTTAAAACAAGTGATATGTATGAAGACTCCTTACTTTGGGATAATAAAGAACTGCAAAAAACAATCGAAGCCCCAATTGAAAAATATTATGAGAACTTAAAACAAGCGCGCGTGAATGGTGGAGAAATTTTGAAAATAAGCGGGGGAGATCCTTTTTTGTTTGAGCAACTCCCTGATTTTTTACAGAAGGCAAAATCTTTGGGATTCTCCGTTCATTTAAAAACAAACGGGCTTCTTTATGCTGATTTTGCTAAAAAAATTAAAGGGCTGACGGACAAGCTGTTTTTCTTTATCGATTATCCAACACAAGAAGAGCACAATGAAAGCCGAGGGATTGAATGTTTTAACGTTGTAATTGATGCTATCCGTTATGCCATACAACTCCAACAAAACCCGATCATAGAATTTAACCTGACCCGTGACAATGTCCGATTTTTGCCTGAAATGGTTGAACTTTCTCAAAAACTTAGAGTTAAACTCTATCTTCATACTGCTTATGAGAGGCAAGGCTCGCACGGGTTTGAAAATGAGACATACGCTTACATCAAGTATTTTTTAAGAAACAGAGAGGTTTTTATTAATCTTGCGGAGTTGGAATTTTTAAAAAATCATGGCAATAAAACAGCGTTACCCAGATGCAGAGCCAAAGAGACTACGATTACCTATCTTCCCGATGGGACAAAAGTTTCTCCATGTTTTTATAATCAAACGGGGAAGCAGGGGAGGGAGCCTGTTTGTTATGGTTGCGTGCGTTGGCTCTATATGATACCATCGTTTGAAATCGGATTTGATAAATATAAGTTTTTAAGTTGGTATTCCAAATGGATCAAGAGCCGAAAGGAGCAAAAACTATGAAAATTGTAATGCTTGTTCCATATTTCTATCCCCACACAGGAGGGACAGAGAAGTATGTAAAAGATTTATCCACTGCCCTTGTTTTAAAAGGACATGAAGTTACAGTGATTTCCAATAACATACCAAGGGGAAAAAATGCTCCCAAAGAAGAGATGGCCCCCGAAGGATTTAAAATAATAAGACTTGATGCGGTAAACATGTTCTCTTACCTTCCTGTAAGCTTCCAGTTTAACCTTAAAATGCTTGAAGAATATGATCTTGTCCATGTCCATGTCCCTGCGTTTTCGTTTTTACGTTCTGTTGCCGGAAAAATCAAGCAGCCGTTGGTTGTTACTTACCATTGCGATGTAACGATTTCTGAAAAATATTTTGGCATACCGATTCCAAAATTTCTTGTCCCTGTTTTTGAAGAAATTTCCAACTCTTACGCAAGAACATTTCTCCCAAAAGCAGATGCAATTATTACCACAACCGAAACCTATGCCTCAACCTCGCCTGTTATGAAAAATATCCCGCATCATGTTGTTCCAATAGGAATTTTTCACGACAAGATTGATGAGATACAAAAGAAGATCAACCTGACCCCCGACAAAAAAAATTCAAAACAGATACTTTTCCTTGGAAGGTTGGCGGGAAATAAAGGATGTGATTACCTAGTTGAAGCAATGCCGGAGATTTTAAAAGGATTTCCTGATACAAAACTTATAATTTGCGGGGATGGGGAAGAAAAAACCCATATAGTCGACCTAATTAAGAAATTTGGAATTGAACGCTCTATAGAATTTTTGGGGACGGCCACGTTTGAAAAACTTGTTGAGCTTTACTACACTTCTATTGCCTATATATTTCCTTCGATTAACCGCTTGGAAGCTTTTGGGATTGTCCAGCTTGAAGCGATGGCCAATTATACGGCAGTAATTGCGTCGGATATCCCGGGACCAAATGCTGTAATGTCTCCCGGTGAAACAGGAATGCTGGTTCCAAAGCAGGATCCGGCCGCCCTTGCCGCAGCTATAAAAGAAATTCTTGCAAACCCCGAAAAAGCAAAAGAAATGGGACGAAAAGGGCGTGAGCTTGTTGAAAAGAAGTATGATTGGAGCGTTATCGGGGACATTGTTCTTAATATTTATAAACAAGCCGCACAGAAAAAAGCGGGTTAAATCTTTTTTACATAAACCGAATCATAAACATTGCGCGCGTTCCAGATCAGATATTTATTAACACCTAAATCTTTGCACGCTTTAATTTGCGCATCTATATAAGCCGGCCCGTAATTTGGGGATTTTAAATTAAATCCCTGTATCCAAGGAACAAGGACGGTAGCTTCTCCAGATAGAATTTCCAGAGATTTTTTGACGCCGACATACATAAAATGGTAAGGTTCACTGCCCGGATTTGAATAACCGTCATAACCATTATGAAAATGTGAAGGATAAAGCATGGGAGATAGGACATCCAGGAATTCTGACATTTTTTTTAAATCCTGCCCTAATGTTTTTATATCCCTTTTTTCCTGCCATGCAATAATTCCAAAAATATCAAGAGCCATTGAAACGTTATATTTTTGAAGTCTCTGGCGTGTGTTTTTTAAAAACCGGCAAATAATATCAACTCTGTCGATCTCTGTTGTTCCGGCTTTTTGCAGATATATTTTTTTGTGCGGTAAAACAATATTTTCTGCAGCGCCCTCGGCAGGGAATCTTATATAATCAAATTGGATTTCGTCTACGCCAGAAAGAGCAGCCCGTTCGGCCAAAAGTTCTTTAAAAAGACATCCTTCTTCCGAGTATGGATCAACCCATCTCCCGTTTTTGTGATCCCTGTATTCTTTTCCATCGGGTAGCCTTATTGATAAATCAGGTCTTGCAATTATCAAATGATCGTCTTTAAAAGCTACTATGCGAGCAGAAACAATAACTCCATCTTTGTGCATATCTTCCACAAATTTTGTAAGCCATGGAGAAGCCGTAACAATTGTATTTTTGTTTAATTTTTTTTCCTTTGCAAGCTTTAATAGCGGTTCTTCAAGAAAATAGTTTACATCAACAACAATGGTATTTAATCCTCTGGTTTTAAGGATATTTTTTATATAGTCCATTTTTTGTTTGCTTTGAGCTGACCATGAAGTAATATAAAGCCCTTTATCGGAAATCTTTTTTTGTCTGGAGGAGAGTTTTTTTATTATGCTTTCATTCGGATTTATAACGGCTTTTATTGTTGTATTTTCCGAAAAGCATAAACGATTGAAATAATAAACCATGCAAACGGCGATCAATACGGCGATTATGGTAAAAACAATTTTTAATACAAATACGGAGGAAGCTAATCTTGCAAATTTCATTTGGAGGTATTTTAGCACTTAAGGCAAGAAAATGCATCTATCATAGATGTATAAAAGACAGCAAATTGTGGCAAAAATTCCAAAGTATTATTGATAATTAATTGATAATTAACTGTTTGCGATGTAAAATTAAGCATGCGAAATGAACGGCGCCACAAGCCAAGAAACGGCAGAAAAAAAATCCCGACAAAAGCACTGCTTTTTTTTGTAGTTTTTTTGTTTGCCTGTTTTTTTGTTTTTTTCTTGTTTTCAAAAAGAGAACCCTCCTTTAATGTTTATTTTCTTAAAGGAGATGAGATAAAAGCTGTTTCACGCCCTTTGAGTAAAATGGATGAAATTTTAAGCAAAGCCTCATTTGAACTTTTGAAAGGCCCAAACGAAAAAGAGCTTGAGGACGGTTATTTTTCTGAAATTCCCAAAGGGACTCAAATTCTTTCAGTAAAAAAAGGGGAAGACGCGGTAGAGATTAACTTTAATAAAAAACTTGAAGGATATGGAGGGGGGAGTTCCAGGGTTATTGCCCTTGTTGCTCAAATTGTTTATACCTTTACTGAGACCGCGAATGTTGACAAGGTTCGTATTATGATTGAAGGGGATCAGGAGATTGTTTTAGGGGGAGAAGGGTATATTATCGACCATCCGCTGTCCAGGGATGATATTAGATTCTAGAGATTTATTCATGGCTTTTGGCGATAAATTCATCCAATGCTTTTTTTGAATAAGCCTCTGTTACGGCAAGCAGGCGCTTTCCCTTTAACTGCGGGTAAAATTGCCCAAGCTCGATTCCTCCGTTTTTTACATCAGCAACAAATTCCTTAAATGTTGGCGCCGTAAAAATAGACCCCAAGCTCTTTTTTAGGTAATTACTCTTTTGCAAACAAAGTTCTGCCACTTGCTTCAAGCCCTTTTTCCCGAGAAGCAAAAGGTATATGCAGGCGGCTAACGCACATAAGGCTTCGTTGCTGCAGATGTTTGAGGCGGCTCTCTCCCTCCTGATATGCTGCTCTCTTGCCTGAAGCGTTAAGGTGTAGCCTGGCTTCCCTCCAAGATCAACCGTTTTGCTGACTAAACGACCCGGGATTTGCCTTAGATATTTTTCTTTTGTCGCAAGAATGCCAAGAAGAGGCCCGCCAAAATTTTGCGGAAGCCCCAAAGATTGGCCTTCTCCTGCAACGATGTCTGCGCCATAATCCCCGGGGGCTTTTAATATTCCCAAAGAGATTGGATCCGCGACTGTTATAAAAATGGAACCATTTGAATGAACTTTATCGGACAACTTGCTTACTTCTTCAAGGCAACCAAAGAAGTTTGGTTGTTGAATAATATAGCAGGCAGAGTTTTCTCCCAAATCCGGCACGGGAGTTTGCCCTGTTTTTAAGTCGAATTCGATTTCTCTTATTAACAAGTCAGCTCCTTTTGCGTAAGTCTTTAAAACTTCTCTATACATCGGGTTTACAGCCTTTGAAACAACAATCTCTTTTTTCTTTGTAATTCTGCAGGCCATAAAAGCCCCTTCAGTCATTGCAGTTGCGCCGTCGTACATCGAGGCATTTGTGACTTCCATTCCGGTTAGGCGACAAATCATTGTCTGATATTCAAAAATCGCCTGCAAAGTTCCCTGGCTTGCTTCTGCCTGATACGGAGTATAGGCTGTATAAAACTCTCCGCGGCTGATCAGTTGCTTAACGGCTGATGGGATAAAATGAGGATAAACGCCTCCGCCAAAAAAATTAAGATTAGGCTTATTCTTTCTGCTTATTTCATCTAAGGCTTGAAGGAGCTCCAACTCGCTTAATGGGCTTGGCAACGCGAGGAGTTCTTTCAATAAAACTGATTCAGGGATATCTTTGAATAAATTTTTCATTAGTGCGCAAGCGTAGAATCATAATCCTTGGCAGCCAGGAGATTTTTGGCTTCATCAGGATTGCTGATTTCTAGCTTAAGAATCCACCCTTTCCCATATGGATCCTCGTTCACAATCGCAGGCGTTGCTTCAAGTTCTTTATTAATTTCTGTTACTTTGCCCGACATAGGAGAGTATAGGCTGGAAACAGTTTTTACAGATTCGGTCACGCCAAACTCCTGGCCTTGCTTCAAGATGCTTCCAACAGACGGAGTTTCAACAAAAACGATATCTCCCAATTCGTGTTGTGCATAAAAAGTTATCCCGACAGTTGCAAAATTCCCTTCAGTTTTTACCCATTCATGTTCTTTTGTATATTTTCTATCTTCTGGTGTTTGCATAATTTATCATCCTTTATTTTTAATAATCTATCACTTCTATTTTATAACAATTTTTTTGATGAGACAACCGCCTGAAATTTTTTATCCCGTATTTCAGCTTCAACAATATTTCCAATTTTTGCGAATTCTGGGGTTACAAAACCTAAAGCAACAGGAATTTTTAGCGAGGGAGAAAAAGTTCCTGACGTTACAACTCCGATCTCTTTGTCACCAGAATAAATTTTTACGCCTTGCCGAGGAATTGCTTTATCATGAAACTTTAAGCCGACAAGCTTTTTTTTAAGCCCTTCCTGTGTTTGTTTTAATAGAGCTTTCTTGCCAATAAAATCGTGATCATCAAATTTTACCGCCCAACCGTACCCGACTTCAAGCGGAGTTGTCTCTTCATTATATTCGTGCCCGTAAAGGGGCAGACCTGCTTCTAGCCTCAAAGTATCCCTTGCTCCGAGTCCG
>MEUB01000051.1:0-14260 GCA_001771535.1 candidate division WOR-1 bacterium RIFOXYB2_FULL_37_13 | reverse complement strand
GATTGATTAAATTATTCCAAATTTGGACGCATTTTTCTTTTGGGGCAAAAAGCTCAAACCCGTCTTCGCCAGTATATCCTGTTCTTGAAACAAGCAAACCATCCATTTTTTGGCAAGTGTTTTTTTTGTTTGTAAAGTTTTTCACAAGTTCATGGCTTTTTGGCCCTTGCAGGGAGAGTATATGCAAATCTTTTTGATGATGGATGGAAACTTTAAGGCTTTTGGCCGTCGATTCAAAATGTTTCAAAACTTTTTCCGTATTTGAGGCATTTGCGACAATGCGGAATTTATTTTTTAACCGATAAACTAAAATGTCATCTATTGCCCCGCCCTGTTCATTGCATAAAATAGAATATTGTATCTCGTTCTCGCCAAGCTTTGCGGCATTATTTGTCCCGATTTTAAGCAAAAAGATTAAAGAGTCAGATCCCCAGATGTCAATTACCCCCATGTGTCCCGCATCAAAAATTCCAACAGAAGATCTAACCGCGTTATGCTCATCAATAATGCTTTTATAAAGAACCGGCATTTCCCATCCGGCAAAAGGGACAATTTTTGCAGTAAGCTTTACATGTTCTTCATATAAAGGGGTTTGATTAAGCGGCATAAAAACTATTTTACCATAAAAGAAACTGAAAAGAGTTGAAATTTTTTAAGGTTTTAATAGATACTTTTTAAGAATAAACAATTATTACGTAGGAGCAGTAAAAATGAGATTGTCAGAAAAAAGATTATTTACAATCCCACATCAAAGAGTGTTTTTTCACAAAGTCAGGGATTGGGACGGCCAAAAAGAAAGCTTAGGAGGCGATGAGCGTAAAGCAAGAGGAAGACACTGGCCTGAGATCAGGAGAGAATTAGACAAAAGAGGGAGGGCTTCTCTGCAAAATAGATTAAAGGATATGGATAGGCGGGCGGATAGATTTTATTTGGACAAAAACTATAAAAGAGCGGCAATCCTTTATCAGGAAATTCTTGATTCATCCGAAAAGGATTTGGCATATAGATTTTTTCACCTTGTCTTTTGGCTCAATTTTGGAAATGCTTTGTTTTTTATAGATAAGCTGCCAGAGGCAATAGAGATTTATAAAAAAGGATTAGAATGTTATCCTGATAATGAGGCTCTTTTGACTAGCGTGAGCCATACCTTTGCCGCTATAGGGAATGAAGCAGAGGCCGAAAAATACCTTGGGAAGGTAAATCCTTGCCACATTGAAACATTGCAAAGAAGAATAAAAATATACTTTCTTTTGGCAAACAATAAAAATATTCCACCTGACTTTTTAAAGATTAAAGAAATAGTGTTAGAAGCTTTAAGAAAAAAAGGATATTCAGCGGCCGCATTAGAAAAATTGGTCGAGCAATTTTTGCGCTTATACAGATACCTTGATTTATCAAGGCTTAGCATGGAAATATCTATAGGCTCCATGGGAGATATCCCAGGGTATAGAAAAAGGATAGACAGCGCTGTCGAGGATATCCTGAGGGCCTTTTTTAAGGAGCATGCAATTTCTCCTTTTTCTTCGCTTTTTCCTAATATTTCAGAGTGAAAAAATCAGCATGATTTTTCTATTGGGCAGAAATTTTTAATTGAAAAGGAGGACAATATAAAAAGGAGGAGCTTCCATTTTTTTTGCTGCTTCTATTATTTGTGCCTTATTGCTTTCCATTTGTGTTCTTACTGGTGAAAAAAGCAGGTTAGCGGAGGAAATCTTTATTGTCGGCATTGGATCTTTTTTTATGAAGCTGCAGAAAACAAAAGAACCAATTAATCCGTGTTGAACACCATCTTTTGTATTTATGCCAACAACGTCTCTTAAGTAATCTTGTATTTCATGGTAGAAATTAGAGGCCTCTCTATTTGGGACAACATAAACAAACTGTAAAAGATGATGATTTTTTTCTTCTGCTTGAAAGCATAAAGATTGAATCCCTAATATTGTACCGCCTAAAAAATCAGAAAAGAGTTTAGATTGATGCTCTTCTTGGTTTGGGCTTTCATCAAAAGTGAAAGAGTCAGTCTCCATCGCCAGACCTAGCTCGGGAGGTTCTTCTATCGCTTCCAGCCCAAGTAAAACGCGGTCTATTATTACTCCTGTTTTTGGTGGTATTTGGCGGTGCAAGACCTCTAAAGTTTTAGGCAAGTTTTTTTTTGCGTCTGTCCAGTAAAAACCTTTTAAAACAAATTTCCATGCGCAGTGAGTGTTTTGAATTGCTATATTCTTCATCGAATTATCATCTTTAAAATTAAATAAAAATTTCATGGAATTTTTAAAATAATTGGCAGATAAGCCGTGGACTTACGGCTTTGCTCTGAATTGTTGCGCCATAAAAATGTGAATGTGACATATCTAAAAGAATCCCTGAAGGCTGCGCTGAAAAAAGCTTTCTCTTCTATCCTTGCCTGTTTGTGTAAATTTATTTTACTATAAGAGCGTGAAATTTTATATAAAAATATAAGATAATCTTATAATATGAGAGCATCCATTACAGGAGTACATTTTTCTACTGGTGTTGTTCCTGGGAAAGAATTGTTGCAACAAAAAATCTATGAATTAAATGGGCGAGGGGTTTCGCTGTTAAAAGCAAAACATTATGAGGCTGCAATTGTTTCTTTTGAAGCCGTTTTAAGATTGGAGCAACAAAACACTTTTGCGTTAAATGGATTGGGACGAAGTTGTTTTGAGCTTAATCAGCCGCAGCGTGCTGCTTCTTATTTTGAACAGACTTTAGCACTGAATCCAATAGATGTTTTTGCGCTTACAAAACTTGGGCTTGTAAAAAATCTATTGCATGAATTTAGCGAAGCAGAAAAACTTTGTCGACAAGCACTTGAAATTAAACCAAATAATTTTGACGCGCTTCATGGTTTGGGGACGGCGTTGGCACATCAAAACAGAAATTCAGAAGCAGAGGAGTGTTTGCGAGAAGCTTTGCCCTTTTATCCAGAGCATAAATTTGTTTTGAGGGAATTAGGATTGGCTCTTTTCTTCCAAAATAAATATGAGGGAGCCGTAGAATTCTTTAATAGAGCTTTAGTTGTTTGGCCTGAAGATTTAGTTTCATTAAAATATATTACACTGGCATTTATTAAGCTTAACCGTGCCAATGAAGCTTTTCCCTTTCTTTCCAAGGCAGAAACGCGTATGCCTGGCAATGCAGAAATCTCTTCTTTTTTGGGACTGGCTGCGGAGGCGCAAGAAGAATATGCTTTGGCGGAAGAAGCTGCAAAGGCAGCGATGAAGGAAGCTCCTGAACAGACAAGAAGCTTAAGGACGGTGTTGGCGGCGTTATATAAGCAAACGAAATTTGATGAAATTGTTAAAATTTGTACCGAAAGAAAGGATCAAGAGACTTTTATTTTATATTATCTAGCAATTTCTGCGGCGCAAAGAAGAGCTCTTTCTTGCGCAATGAATTTTTGTCATCAAGCTGTAGAGAAAGGCCTTGAAGCAAAGGCAGACATTAAAGTGGCGATTCAATGCATTGATACTCTTTTCCCAAGAGGGAAAATGCCCCCGCTCGCAAAAACAATTCTTTTACAGACGCAACAAATGGATCCCGAGAATATTTTTGTCATGAGACTTTTGGCAACCGTTGCCTTGGAAGACGGACAGTATGATGAAATAGAAAAGCTTTTGACTGATATCGCGCAGAAAAGCGAAGCTGTACATACTGAAAGTGTTACTGTTTTTATCGCTTACGTTAGAGCAAGAATTTTGTTTCAAAAAGGAAGCTCAACAGAAGCCTGTAGACATTTAATTTTAGAAAGTCTTTCGGAGAATAATAATTCTATTTCTTCCATTCAAGCCCTGATAAAAAATTTGCACAGGATGTTGAGGTATTACAACGTTCGCCTTAAAGGGCTTAGCAATGCATGGAACTTTATTTCTCTAGAGAGAGACGAGTCTGTACTGCTTATGCAGGTAGGAACCTTAATAGATCAATGTTTTACTCTTTGCAAGGGGGCGCAAACACGCCTTGAAGGAGCAACCTCTGTTGAGCAAGGACGAATCAGAACTCTTCAAGCTGCCACGCCTACCCCTCTTGAGTTGGCAGGTGTGAATATAAGAAGCCAATGGGTGAGAGCAAGCATGAACAATGTTGTCCCTGCGACAGAAACTGTTTTTTATAAAAAACCGCCGGCGCGAAAATCTGAAAATCTTCGACCAGCGATTACTGAAGAAAAAAAACCTGAAAAGCCTAAACCAGCAATTACTGACGCAAGAAGCCCTGAAATTTTTAATATAATGGGGGGGCTTTCAGGCGTTTTAGGCTCGGTACTTCCAAACAGAGGAAAAGCTTCTGCTCAGACAAAAGCCAAAAAATCTTCAAGAAAACCCCTTAGTCCAGCTCTTGCAAAATTGGATAATGTAACTTCAGAGGAACTAAAGCTTGCGATCAAGCCTGATTTTCTCAGAGAAAGATTCAGCCAATTAGCTCAAGCAGAAAACATTTCAGGGTTGAGCGAAGAGACTTGGGGAAAGATCCTGGCGTTAAAAGCAAAAATACAAGAAGCCCTAAGTTAAAATTAGGCAAAAAAATTATCCCAAAACTTTTCTCATGGCAGAAATCAATTTTTTGTTTTGTTCCGCATTTCCTATAGAAACCCTTATTGCTTCCGAAAAGCCAAAAGAGGTTAACGGCCGGATGATAATTTTTTGTCCGATCAGTTTTAAAAATAACGCATCGGCATTCTGCTTTACATCTACAAAAATAAAATTAGATTCAGTTTTTTTATAGCTTAGCCCAAGCTTATCCAGGCTTTCGTATAAAAACTTTTTTCCGGCAACATTGTTTTGATAGGTCTTTTCCAAAAACAATAAATCATCTAATGCCGCAGCAGCTCCGGCCTGCGCAAGCCTGCTGACATTAAACGGCATTTTAACTTTCATCATGGGAGCAATTAGCTCTTCTGACGCAATTCCATAGCCAACGCGCAACCCTGCCAATCCGTAAAATTTTGAGAATGTCCGCAAAATAATTAAATTTTTCTTCCCATCCCTTACATGCTTAATTGTATCCGGATAATCCTGTGATTCAACAAATTCCGCGTACGCTTCGTCTATTACAACCAAAGTTTTTTTTGGAACCATTTTTAAAAAATCATCAAATTCGTTTTGAGTAAAAATTGTTCCTGTCGGATTGTTGGGATTGGCAATAAAAATGATTTTTGTTTTATCGGTTATCGCGGAAGCTATATTTTTAAGACTGATTTCGTTTTCTTTTAGTGCTGATGCAGCAATTTTCCCTTCAAAAATTTTGGCTACAAGATTATAAACGCTGAAAGTCTTTTCGGGGAATATAACTTCTTCTTGCGGGCACAAAAATGTTGCCGCTATAATTTGCATAATATCGTCGGAACCGTTTCCGGCAATTATTTGGTTTTGATTAACATCAAATTTTTTTGCGAGAGCCTGGCGCAGCCTGGTTGCTTTTTGGTTGGGATATATTTGCAGATTGTTTGCTTCTTCTTCAATCGCCTTCAAGGCTTTTGGCGACGGTCCAAAAGGATTTTCATTTGATGCCAGCTTTATGACGTCTTTTGTTTCGGGATTTTTTCCCGGCTTGTATTCCTCGATCTCTTTTATAACTTTGCGTAAAATATTATCACTCATAGAAAAATTATAGCATATAAATTAAAGATCGAGCTCTTTTAGAACGGATTGATCCAGTTTATGCCGAATAAGACCTGCCTGGAATCTTTTGCCCGCAGGGAAGATGGGCTTTCATCGGATAAAATATTAATAGCACGCCCTTCAATTACAAATGTCGGTAAAATTCTAAATCTTACGCCGCCGTTTACCTGAAAAACGCTTTCACCCAAGAAAAGATCTGATAAAATTGAAATTGAACCAATTGGAAAATCTATACCTGCCATTCCCATTGGCCTGAATTTACTGCTGACAAAATCTGCCATAAAGCCAAAAGAGAGGAACGGACCCTGTTTCAGCGGTTTTGTTGCTACCATATATAAGGCTGTTTGTGTTTTACTTGCTAAGTTTTCAATTCCGATTGCCAGAAGAAGCGGATCTGTTCCGTCTCCCAGTGAAGGGCTGTATTTTAAGTTTATGTAAACGCCGTCTTTTAATTCTTGGGTTGTTTGGTCAATGCTTCCAACCAGCCCCAGTTCAAAGTTATAAAAGGCTCCCAAAGAGGCGCTATACATAAAAGCGGAGGCGCCTCCAGTGCTGGTTGACGTTGTGCCGTAATTCATTGCCAGGTTCCAATTTTTGTAAGGAACAACAGTTGCATCAGGAATTCTTGTCAAACCTGAAGAGCCAAAGAGCGCGGGCGATGGGAAATAAGCAAATGCGCCATTACTAGAAAGCCAAAGGAACAAAGTTAAGATGAAAAAGTTAAGTCTTGGCATTGTGTCACCTCAGGAGGGAATTATAAATGCTTTCAACCTGTTTTGCAACATGAGAAGAAGAAAATCTCTCCCTTGCGTCAAGTTCTCCTTCTTTGCCCATTTTTTCTCTCAGCTTGTCGTCATTTAAAAGCCTGATTATATGTTCATTAAAAGAAGAAACATTTCGAGAAGTTAAAAAACCGTCTATTCCTGATCTTATTGTATCTACCAATCCCCCCGCAAAAAGCGCTATAATCGGAAGCCCTGCCGCTTTTGCTTCAGCAAGAACAAGTCCCTGAGTTTCTGTTGTTGACGCAAAAACAAAAATATCCCCGGCATAATACAGCTTAAAAAGAGTTTCGGGTGGAAACTCTCCAGCCCAAATTATATTTTTTATTTTTTTGTTTTTCATCTCTTTTAGCAGCGGGCCGTTTCCAATTACGACCAGATATAAATCATCTCTATTTAATTTCTTAAAAGCTTCTATTATAAATGAAATGTTTTTTTCTTTTGAAATTCTTGAAACGGTTAAAAGAACTTTCGATCCGTTGGGGATTTTAAAAAAATTACACGCTTTTGTTTTTAAAGTTTGGAAATCTTTTTCCTTATCAAGCCTTTCAATGTCGACTCCGCTGGGGATTATTTCGCATCGGATATTAATTCCCCACTTTCTTAGAACCCTTTTTGAAAGTGTGGAGGGCGCAATTATTAATTCAGCTCTTTTGCAGAATGATCGCAAATACGCAACAATTGACATTTTTGCGAATTTTTTCGGCAGAAATCCCGCATAGTGGACGTATTTTGTGAAAAGAGTATGGAAAGAATAAATAAGCGGAACATTGTTTTTTCTTGCCAAGAAACTTGCAAGTAGTCCTGCCTGAAATGGGGAATGAGAATGTATTATGTCTACTTTGGGAAACCTGCGAACAAAAGGGATGGCAACTCTGAAGTTGGGATATCCGGAAGGAAAAGAAGGGAATCTGAAAATATCTGGATTGTCTTCTTTGTGTCTTGGGTATGATGGAGCAAAGATATAAACAGTATGCCCAAGTTTTTTTAATTCCCTAACTAATGTGTCAATAGAACAAGAAACTCCCGAAATATAAGGTTTATATGAATCTGCAAATATTGCGATGCGCATATGAGGATTATACTCAGAAAATTAAAAGATTTTCAAATGGTTAAAATTTTTTATTTGATATAATATTGTAGCAAAGATCACTGAAATTTTATATAATGTTTACCGATAAAAGTAAGGTAAAGTAAAAAAGGAGGAAATTATTATGCAATTAGAATCAGCCAGGGAGATACCCGTTAATTCATCAAAACCCACTACACCTAGACCAGAACGTGACATTGTAACTTTAACACCTGAACAAAAAGCAGAAGCAGAAGCAAAAGCAGCAGAAGGAGCGAAAGGATATGCAAGTTTACCTGGAACAACAAAAAATCATGGGAGAATCCATGTTTCACTTGAAACGACAAAAACAGATAGTGAATCACAACTTTGGATGTGTACAACAACAATAAAAGGAGAAGAGGTAGAAGCACACTGTTCTTCCCTTACCCCCAATTTTGATGTACAAATAGAGGGTAAGTCGTTTGAAATAATCCTTGAGGAAGGTTTAGAAAACCTTGATCTCTATAAAAACCCATATATTTCACCCAAAACATTGCGATATGAATTTGAAGCAACGCAGCAATAACTTTTAAATTTCAAAAATTATTTTTACACCCTCTAGCCAACAAAGCTAGAGGGTGTGTTTTTTTGTTTTACGCAAAACTTGACGAAAGCTTGACGAAAAAGCATAATGATATTGATGTATAAACCAATTTATAGAATAACACCCCATCTTATGAAAGCCCTTATAGAATGGCTAAACTCAGAAGAGACAAAGATGCTACACAGTATTTTAGTTTGTGCGATTTTTCATCATAGGCTTCTTTCGATGTCCCTATACACCTCATTCTGTATAATATTCATATGAAATTTTTTGAAATTGGTTTCGAAGAAGATAAAATTTAATTTTTCAAGAAAGGGGAAAATGTTTATGCAGTTTGTTCCAATAGAAAGAGGAAACGCAAATAGTCAGTTTATGCAGCAGATGAGAAAGAAAGGGCTAAGAGTCGCTTTTGTTCATTCAGGGGGGCCGGCTTCGGGAGGTAACAGAATCTTTTCTGTTGCTGCCAGGCAGTTTATTCAGAGCGAAATTCCTGTAATAGCTTTTTTAAATGGCTTTAAAAACCCGCTAAAAGTAGAAATTAATAAATTAACAAAGGGCGTACATTTTATTCCTGCAAATGAAGAGCTTATTCGTAGAGGGATGATTGAAAATGCTCTTCTTTTTAAAACGGCTAGGGATAACCCCGGGAAATTATCTGAGGATTTGGAAATAAAAGCTCCGGAAGATCTTAATAATCTTGAAAAAATGGCGGGAATTGATAAGGTTCTTGATGTTCTTGAAGCTTTGCGCATAGGGGCTCTTGGGTCTTTTGGTGGGGATGATACTTTAAAGGTTTCTAATTATGTAAATCTTAGGGCGCAGATGAGGAGCAGTGACCGTCTTTTTAGAGGGACTGTTCATGGCCCAAAGACGATAGACAATGATCTTCCCGGAATTCCTTGGACATATGGATATTTTTCTGCGCTGGATGCCGCAATCTCTAGCATTGACGGGTTTTATCATGATGGCATTGCGACTGATGTATATCATGTGATCAAGTTGATGGGAAGAAACGCGGGATGGATTACTTCAGGAGTTGTTATGAACGGAAGGATTGCAAAGGCGTGTATTCCCGAAGAATTAAAGGGAGGAGTTTTTGATCTTCATAATTTTATAGAAGAGACGGTCGATATTGTAATAGAAAGAGAGAAGAGGGGTGTCGGGGGAGGGGTCATATGTATTGCTGAAGGATTGATAGATCGACTTCCTAAAGCAATGACACAGGATGCGCAAAAAGATGAGCATGGGCATACTTTGTTTTTAGCGATGCATTTAGAAGAGGCCATCGCTAAATATTGTGGCGAACGTTATCGTGTAAAGACTGGGAAGAAAAAAGACTTTAAAGCTCATGAACTTGGGCATCAATTGAGGCAGGTTGCTCCCTCTTCTTATGATCAGGTCTTAACTGCACAAATAGGATTAGGGCTTTTTGATCTTATTGCAAATGGACAGTTTGGCAGGATGATATCTGTCCATGACGCGCCCGATGGTACTAATAATATGGGTTTATACAGCATTGGCTACGAAGAATTGATTGATTCGATGACTTTAAAAGTTATAACACGTAACATCGATCCAAACAGTGACTATTTTAGATTATACAAGACAATGCAGAATATGATATAGGATTATTTTCTAATTTATAACATGCAAACTCTTTTGTAGTGAGGCAAGTGCTGCTTCCTGCAATCCTTCGGGGAAACTGGGGTGCGCTTGAATTGTATTCGCGAGTTGATCCGTTGTTAGCTTGTTTTTAAGTGCGATTGCCGCAGCTCCGATGATCGTGTTTGCTTCGGATCCGACAATGTGAACGCCTAGAATTTTGTTGTTTTCATCGGCGACCACTTTTATAAAGCCCTCAATATCCCCCATTGCCTGCGCAATTCCAAGCGCCGCAAAAGGAAACTTCCCGACTTTTATATTGCCTAATTTTTCTTTTGCCTCTTTTTCTGTAAGTCCGACTCCTGCGATTTCAGGGTTTGTATATATGGTATAAGGGATGCAGTCATAGTTAAATGTTTTGTCCCCTCCCATTGCATTTTCAGCCGCAGTCACCCCTTGCTCGCTTGCGACATGCGCAAACATCTTTTTACTTACAAGATCTCCAATTGCGTAAATTCCAGGGATGCTTGTCTCCATCTTTTCGTTTACCCAAAGGCTCTTTCCTTCGGTTTTAAGGTTGAGGTTTTTTATAGACCCAAGATTTGGGCTTCTTCCGACGCAGATTAAAGTTTTGCCGCAAGAAAGGTCTTTTGTAAACTTAATGCCTGTTTTAACAGTTATCTTTCTTCTTACTAAAATTCTTTTTATCAAAGCGATCGCTTCATCGTCAATCCCAGGGAGTATTTCAGGAAGGGCTTCATAAATTGTAACGTTTGTTCCGAGTGAACTGAAGATAAAAGCAAAATGTATTCCAATAACCCCGCCTCCGACTATATCAAGTTTTTCTGGGACTTGTGGATTGGACAAAAGATCGTTGCTTGATATAAAACACTCCCCATTAAAGTCTATGCCAGGGAGACAGATTGGGGATGATCCTGTTGCTAGGATGATTTTTGGGGCGGAAATTTTCTGATCTATAAGAGACACAACATGTTGTGTCTCTACAACTCCTTCACCATAAATAACATTGATACCGTTTTTATTTAACAAAAACTCAATCCCCTGAACTAATTTTTCGACGATTTTGTTTTTTCGTTCTATCACTCTTCCGAAATCGATAGATATATTTTCTGCCGAAATTCCGAACTGGTCTATTTTTTTTGCTTTGTCATAAAGAGAAGTGCAGGCAAGAAGGGCTTTTGTGGGGATGCAACCATAATTTAAGCAGGCCCCTCCGACCTTATCTTTTTCAATCAGGCAGACTTTTGCTCCAAGCTGTGCCGCTCTAATAGCTGTAATGTATCCTCCCGGTCCCCCTCCCAAAATTGCTATGTCATAGCCTTTTTCCATTAAAAAAAACTCCCTTTTGCGTTAATGATCAATTTCTTGCGCCTTTTTATTATAGCATGCCGGATTTTCTTGTTATATAATGATAGTTTGCTATGTCAAAATTTTATAAAGTTATTGCGGAAAATCGTAAAGCTTATTATGACTATAATATAATAGAAACCTACCAAGCGGGCATTGTTTTAAGCGGATCTGAGGTTAAGTCTTTGCGGCTTGGGAAGATAAACTTAAAAGATGGTTTTGCAAGAGTTGAATCTGGAGAAATTTGGCTCTATAATACGCACATTGGTACTTATGAAAGGTCAAGCGACAAACTTGATCCTTATCGCCAAAGAAAGCTGTTGCTTAAGAAGCAGGAATTACGCAAGATAATAGGAAGAGTGGCAGAGCGCGGATATACGCTGGTCCCTTTAAAAGTTTATTTTTCAGGTGATTGGGCCAAAGTTGATTTATCCGTTGCGAAAGCCAAAAAGAAATACGAAAAAAAAGAGAAATTAATCAGAAAAAACGCTGATAAAGAAATAGAGAGAGCGTTAAAGGGGAACCGATTATGATAAAGATTAATCCACAAAGAAAACCTTCTAAATCATATAAAATGAGCGACATTGTAACGGCCGCACAAGAAGCCATGAAAAAAGAAGTTATTGCAGATGGAGAGGCCCTTATAAAAAAGGAAATTAATTTAAGCCCTAAAAGAACCGCAGAAGTAGACAGAATTGCCGAGATTTTATCTCGTTACGTTTTAAAAGAAGTACTCAAAGAAAAAGGATAGTGATATAAAATGATGAGAGTTCCTGGTGATGGCGCCGGCAAGCCGCCGATTCCTCCTCCTATCACACCCAAAGAAGGGAGTAATGCGCAGGAGACAAAACCCGAGCATTTACGGCAGACCCCTGCGCCGAAGGAAGGTTTTACTCAAGGGCCGGGATATGATGCTCAGGCTATAGCTGCCAGGATGGCGGCATTAACTCTGCAGGCAAAAGAAAAGGAATTAAAAGATTTAACATTTAAGCAGATTGTTGAGCAGGCTATTGAAGAGACGGGGTTTAAAGATCCGCAAGAGGCGATGGAAGAAGCTAATCGTAAAAAACAAAAAGAGATTGATGCAATTTTAAAAACTATAAAAGAAAATGAAGAGCTAATGGAAGAAGCAGAAGCATGGGAGTCATTTGGAAAGATATTGGAAGAGCAGCTTTCGGAAGAGCAGATTGAAGAATTTTTTGGAGCAGTTAAAGAATCTATCAGCGAATATAGGGGAAAAGGGTAGGAATTAAGGGTAAATTTTTCAAAGCAAAATTTACAGGGGGGAGTACAGGTTTTGACGGGGGGGATTGGGGTATAGGTTGCGAGCCGAGGAAGTCATCTTTACCTCGTAAAATATGGTGACAAAATTTAAACGCAGGTAATACTGTAGAAGAATTCTTTGCTAATGTGAAGATGCTAGTTGGCGAATACGCCTCTAGGCTTCCAGTAGCTTCAAGTGTTCTTGCTCCAAGCTTTAGCTAAGGAGCACGCTAGCCGTTTTTTGCCGATAAAGGCGGGGTCTAGTGTTATATTATCGGATACTCAATTAATCTTTTCTGACGGTTAGTTGAGGAAACAAAGATCGGGATTACTTTGAGAAGTCTTTGCTTTGAGACAACCTCGAAGGACAATTAAATAGAAGCTACGCTCGTAGTAACTTATACAGCTTCCTTTTCGGACGGGGGTTCGATTCCCCTCTCCTCCAGTAAATTTTGCGAAGCGAAATTTACCCTTAATCCTTACCCTTCTCCTTATCCTAGATGCCGATATGACTGAGTGCTTCCCAAAATTTAAGGTTAAAAATTAAGGATAAGGAGTAAGGAAGACAGGATTAAAAAAATATGAGCATAACAAGAATAACGGCATTTATTGTATTTTATATCTTAATCTCTTTTTTTATAGCGCTTGGAGGTTATATTGGCTCATTGGCATTTAAAGAATATAAAACGGGAGTTGCTTATGCTATGTATAAGAAGCCAAACCCTCATCCATATTATAGAAACAAAACCCCGGCTTTGTTTTGGTTTGTAATTTCTGAAAAAATTTTATTTAGCCTTTTTTTCTTTGCCTTTAGCGGGTTTCTTGTTTATAAAAGCATCTTTTGGATGATGAGGGGTTAGCAAAAGCTCAAAGCACAAGAAAATTCTGTGCCATCTGGTAAAAGTTTTTGCCGTTTTTTGTAAATCCTCCAGAATCGTTTTTTGCTAGACAGGTTTCAACTAAATTTTTCGCTGAGGCATATTCTTTTTTTATTATTTTAGTAATCAGTTCCTCTTTATCAATATTTATTGTGGTCTTAGGAAAGCCTGCTGTTAATTGCTCAAACAATTTTCTGACATATATTATGTTGTCGTCTATGTTTTTTATTTTGCTGGCAATATCATCTGATATATTATTTATTTTTTTGACTGTATCCAAAACTTGAGCTGAAAAATTAAAACCTTCCCACTCGTAAACATCAATATTTTGTTCAAATATAATCATTCCCGGCATTGTCCATACACCTGCCGCGTGAAAGCTTAAAGGTTTCTTCTTGTTTTCTTGCAAATCCAGAATATCCCAAAAAACATTATCAAAATCATACCATTTATAATATAGGCTTAAGGCTAATTTTTTAATGTTTTTTATCGAACTTATATATACATAAAAAAAGAGATCGCCTTTTTTGCAAAAGAGAAAACCCCTGCTAAAAGACCATGAAAAAAGCTTTGCGGCTTTCTTGAGAGCTTCATTAACTTGCTTGTTCAGTTCAGATTGTTTAATGCTCAAGCCATTCCTCCACAGGACATTTAAAAGTTTTACTCTTATTCCAGATTGTTTTATACACTATCTGCATCAATCTCAATTGAATCTAAAATTTCAATTTCTTTGCATATGAAAAAACAGCTCAATCCGGAACTTGGTTCAATTTCAACCTGAAATTTTGAATTTCCAGCTTGGTCATCAGAAATGTCTTTAATATCAAGATTGTAAACGACATTTTGATAATCAAATCCTTCAAGCTCTAATCCTTCCACCAGATGAAAACAAAAAGTTGTCAGAGAGTGTTTTATCTGCTTAAAATATCCTTTGGCAGCTGTTTCGCTTGTTGTTTGGAAATGGTGGATGCGCAATTCCATTTTAGGCATATGGTTAACGCCGTCTTTTCTATAAAGCGATAAACTTATGATCTCCGCATCATGAAACGCCGGCCATTCTCCAAATCTTTTTG
>MEUB01000050.1 GCA_001771535.1 candidate division WOR-1 bacterium RIFOXYB2_FULL_37_13 | reverse complement strand
AAATTTTCTAAAAATGTTAATGTTTTTACTGAAAATGGAATAGCGATGCTTTCTTCTGTTTTAAACAGTCAGCAAGCAATTCAAGTTAATATTCAAATAATGAGAACCTTTACTAAACTAAGGGCTTTAATGGAAGGGAATAAAGCTTTAGCTGAAAAACTAAAAGAACTTGAATTAAAAGTTGGAACTCATACCGAGGATATTAAATTAATTTTTGAGACCATAAAACAAATGTTAGCTGTGCCTGAAAAGCCTAAAAGGAAAATGGGCTTTTTGGCGTGAGATGAAAAGAATGTCGAATGATGGTATCGCTTTGCGATGTTTTATATTTTAATCCGCATCCAAATCACCGCGATCATTTCGTTATAAGATACTCTTTTATTTTTCTCATACTTATACGAAAAAGGGTCAAAACCCTGCAGGATTAACCCGTAAAACATATTGACAACTTCTATATTACGTCGTAAAATAGAAGTATGATAAAAAGACAAATTGAGTTGCCCTGTAACGAAAACATATTCTTGTTTGGTCCCAGACAAACTGGAAAAAGCACATTGCTTCATTCTACTTTTGCTGAAGAAACAAGCTACTATTATGATCTTCTAAAAACAGAGGAATTTGTTAGATTTACCGCACACCCGGAAATTTTTCGAGAAGAAGTTCTTTCCCGTAATGAAAAAATAACCCATATTATAGTAGACGAAATACAGAGAGTCCCCACACTTCTTAATGAAATTCACTTTTTAATTGAATCTAAAAATTCACCCTATTTTATATTATCAGGCTCAAGTGCGCGTAAATTAAAAAGATCAAAGGCTAATCTGCTTGCAGGTAGAGCTCTTTCATATCATCTTCACCCTCTCACAGTGACGGAACTTGGAGAAAAATTTTCATTGTTTAAAGCTCTTCAGTTTGGTTCTTTGCCAAAAGTCTATCTAGAAGAGTCTGATCAAACGGCAAAAGATCGTCTTCGTTCTTACGTAGAAACATACCTTAAGGAAGAGATTGAACTGGAAGCACAATTGCGAAACATTGGAACTTTTATACATTTTCTTGAAATTGCCGCAAATGAAAACGGGAATGCGATTAATTTTTCAAATATTGCAAGGGATACAGGAACAACATATCAAACAGTGAAATCATATTTCCAGATTTTGGAAGACACTTTGATTGGCAAATTTCTTTTTCCATATCAAAAATCTTCCAGAAAACGACTTTCAAAACACCCTAAATTTTTGTTTTTTGATACGGGGGTTGTTCGCGCATTAACAAAAAAAATAAATATTCCACTGGAACCAAAAACTCCCGCATTTGGTATTGCTTTTGAACATTTTGTTATATTAGAAATCATGCGACAAGCAGATTACCAGAGACTGGATTACACTTTTTCTTATTACCGGACAGAAAGTGGAACAGAGGTTGATTTGATAGTTGAAACTCCAAAAGGAGATATTTTTGCCATAGAAATCAAATCTACAGATTCAGTTGATTCTTCCCATTTAAGAGGGATTAAATCTTTTGCAGAGACATGCAAAGAGGCAAAATTATGCTGTGTTTCTGTTGCGCCTCATCAAAGGAAAATAGGGACGGTAACTATACTGCCATGGCAGGAAACTATGGCTTGGATCAAAAGCTTTTAAAGTAATGCTCTTCGTGCAAACCAAACATCCTTTGATATTCTTCAAATGTTTGAGTCCATTTTTCGAAAAACTCCTTGCGCCAGTTTGTTATCAGGTTAGGATTGAGCGCATAACTGCGGGCAACATCTATTAGTACTCCTTTATTTTCTCATACTTATCTGAAAAAGGGTCAAAACCCTGCAGGATTAAATCGGAATCGCATGCAGGAATGGAGCGGATTTCACAATCTTTAACTCCCGTTCAGCTTTTTGAAGTTGTGTTTGCATAAATTCTTGAAAAGCATTAAAATCACATCAGTTCTTATTATTAAATATCTATCATAATTTTGCATAAGACACAATATATCGCATAGATTATGAAAATACTTCGCATAAGAACGAGTTATATGAAATGCGTTAATCTAGGGACCTTGATTATTACATAATAAAAAACAATGAAATCAAAAAATGTACTAATAAAACAAGCAGAAACTCTTGTGAGTGGAGCAAATATTTTTGCTGTGTCCAGTTTTGTGCCAACTTTAGATCGGTTTCCGATTTTGTCAGAGATTGACTTGAAACATTGGGACTTCATTGTTTCAGTTGCAGGAGTTTTTATTGCGGCAAGTCTGTTAAATAACTTGCAACTCAAAAGCGATCAAGAAGATTTGCTAATGGAAATTGTGGCAAAAAAACTTAATGATTGGGATCCTGATGGCATTCGAGCATTTGAGGACTGCAAATCTCTTTTTGAAACAGAATATGATCGGTTAAAAGCGTCATCAGAATATCAAAAGGATAACCGCTTTCTGTCATCAGATGCTCTAGGTATTTGGATTGTCTGGAACCTATTTGGTCGGCAACCGCAAAGCGATGAAGAAGTTAATTTTGTACGCACTATTGGCTCTACAGTTACTCACGCATTTTTTGATTGGTGGCAGTAAGAATGAGATGTAACTATAATATACGCACATCGGCTAACAGCGTATATCTGGTTACGGCTCTACCAGAGCCTCCACCCATATTTTGCTCCGCTACGCTCCGCAAAACATCAGATATACGCAAACGTTATGCACAATTCAAAAAATATTTTTCTTTTTTTATAATGAATTTTGACAGGCTTTTTAAAAAGGGGTATAAGGTGTTTTCTCCGCGGAGTTTATCTCGTTGAATAACGGGGCTACGAAAACGATTTATTTATAAGGGGAAAACGGATACAATACAATTACTTAAATTGGATATAAAACTATGGCAAATCAAGTTAAAAAACTTAATATCGGCTCTGACTGGAGAAAATGGGATTTGCATGTTCATACTCCGAACACCAAGCTGAGTGATAATTATAAAACTACAGACGGATCTGATCCGTGGGATAAATTTTGTGAATCGTTGGAAAATTCGGATGTTGAAGTTATCGGTATAACCGATTATTTTTCTGCAGAAAATTATTTTACATTCAAAGAAAAGTTTAAAGCAAAATATCCTAAATCAAAAAAGAAATTTTTTCCAAATTTAGAACTCCGTTTAGAGGTTTCTGTAAACAGAAATGCCGAAGAAGTAAATTTGCACATTATTTTTAGTGATAAGACTGCAAAGGATAAAATTGAATCTTTCCTTTCAAAACTAGATACGAATATCAGTAAAAATGGTGCTTGTGTCTCTTGTAAAGATATTTCCACGCAGACAGATTGTGAAAGTGCGGGAATTGACTATAAAATTCTTAGGAAAAAACTGAAAGAAATTTTTGGTGATGATGAATGTTATTTAATATTTGGTGCTTCAAACAACGCCGGACTTCGTCCAGATAACAACTCTCGAAGAAAACTCAATATTACTGATGAGATTGATAAAATCTGCGACGGTTTCTTTGGTGGACAACAAAATGTTGAATATTATCTTGAAACTGATCGAGATGAGGACAAAGAGATTGCAAAAAAGAAGCCTGTCGCTTGTGGTTGCGATGCGCATTCTTTTGATGATTTAGATAATTGGCTTGGCAAAAGAGTTGTTAAAACTGTTAAAAATATTGAGGTGGTTGAAAAGGATATTGCATGGATTAAAGCCGAGCCGACATTTGAAGGATTGAAGCAAATTGTTTATGAGCCAGAAACAAGAATTTTTATTGGTGAGGAAAAACCTAAAAAGCCGATAAACACGATTGACACAATTACTTCAAAAATTCCCGCTGACGCAAAAGTTGGCGAAGACAAGTTTTGTTTTGCTGGAAATGATGGCTCATATAGCTTAAGCCCATATTTTAATTGTTTCATCGGCGGTAGAGGATCGGGAAAAAGCACTATTTTAAATTTTTTGGGATTACACTCAAATAATCCTGATTCTTCCAAGTTATTTTGGTTTGGCGATGCTAAAGATAAAAAAGGGTTGAATCCATCTGGATTTGATCCAAGCGGCAACGCAGCCTTTTCTTTCGTGGGCACAGAAATTTTTGAATTTCTTGCTCAAAGCGAGATAGAAACCTTTGCAAGAGATAAAGTTAAATTTACACAAGCAATTTACGACAGGGCGAATGGTCCAAGTAAGATTTTGCAGAAATTTGAGGATGATATTTTAAAATATCAAAATGACCTAGATAAAATCACCGAGGCAGTTTTTAGTTTGCAAGAATTGTTTGTGCAAAAAAAGACAAAAGAAAAAGAAAAAAGATCATTAGAGAATACTAAAAATATCATTGAGAGTGCGGACTACAAGAAACTAACAGATTCAATATCTGAATTGACGCAAAAATTACAAGTACACAAAAAATGGTCCAATGAGGTGTATTTGTTAAAAACGCAGTTGAGTGACACGATTGAATTTTATTCAAAAGTTCTTGAGGGAAATAGTGATCAAATTAAGTACAAGGAATCCTTCTTATTAGCAATAAGTAGGGCAAATGAAGCTATTGAAATTCTTGAAGACAAGAATTTTGATGAAGCTAAAAAAGAAGAGAAATCACATCAAGATAATTTGGTGCTATTGGAAGAAGAATTAAAGAAATTACTCAACAAGGGAAGTTTTTCAGAAGATAATATTGAGCAAATAAAGTCAGCACCCCAAAAAATTGTTGCCTTGGAACGCGAAATTGAACAAATTAGTTTTCAAATCGAAGGTAAAAACAAGATTATTGCAACTCTTAGTGATACTGTTGCGAAATTGAAAGCTGATAAAGAAAGCTATGAAAATAAAATAAAAACAATAGTCGATCCATTGCAAAAATTGCTAGAAACACAGTTCGAAAATAACAAGGGCAAGGATATTAAAAAGATTTCTTTAGAGTATTCTTTCGACGAAAATCGAGCGTGGAACGCTTTAGCAAAAGAATTTTACGAAAAATTTAAAGAGATTTTTAAGGATTCCGAAAAAGGGAAAAATGTATGTGATTATATTGCGGATAGTAAGGAAATATTTTCATCAAAAAATTTAGAGTGCATTAAAAACGCTGTTAAGCAATCTCAAAAAAATGGCAAACAATACATTAAATTTCTTGACGAGGTATTCAAGGACGAAAAGAATTTTCAAATTTTTCAAGCAATTAGGGATAAGCATCTGTATGATGTAAAATCAAACAAGATCATTCAGGTCAAATATGACGATCGAGATGTTGAACAAGCGTCTTTTGGTCAAAGATGTACTGCGGTAGTTGTGATTTTGCTTCTGTTTGGAAATTATCCGTTAATCATTGATGAACCAGAGGCTCATCTTGATAGTTCGTTGATTGCGAATTATCTTGTGCCTTTGTTGAAAGAGAAAAAATCAGATCGCCAAATTATTTTTGCTACGCATAACGCCAATTTTGTAATCAATGGCGATGCAGAGAAGTGATCTTCCCCCCAAAAAGTAGACAGTAACTTAATCATTCACGAACCGTTTTTCGAAGTTGTCTGGTGACAGAAAGCC
>MEUB01000049.1 GCA_001771535.1 candidate division WOR-1 bacterium RIFOXYB2_FULL_37_13 | reverse complement strand
TCCGGAGTCTCAAAGAAATCCGGCTTCGCGGAGTTTTTATTCTCAAAGAGCACTAAAGCTAAAACTATTTGAGCCTCTAAATTTTGATATCTTTCCTTTAAATCTCCGGAATTAGCACGGGTTGCTACAGCTAAATTGCTATGCAGACTAACCAAAAAAGCACCTAATGCATAGCTTAGCTCCTTTTGTTCCAAATCCTCCAAGGTCAGTTCAAAATATTTATGGTATGCATGCAAAGCTATATCAGGAGTAATAAGCCTGGTATCTTCTGGAACACGGGCATAAACTGAACCACCACCCATAGAATCAAAATCCACCAACATTTGATCAAAATTAATCCCCGGAAGGAATTTAGTATTATCTAAACAGATTAGCAAAAATTTATTTTGATCTAAAAACTTTTCCTGATTCGGGGTTAATTGCAAGCCGTATTTTGCTTTGACCGCATGGTAATTTGGAACTTGATTTAGTGGAACAATGTCTTCTTTATATATAGAAACAAAATTTAATGCTGATTCACTTTTTTCCGTAATCGTTTGCTGATTAGATGCAAAATGCCGATAAATCGACACATAGATCAAAACGAAACAGCCGACAACAATTAAGCTTGCTAGCCCTAAGATTATTTTTTTCTTTTGCAGTTTAATTCCCATAAATATTTTATTTTATCAAACATAATAAATAGATTTCCACCTTCTATTTAATATGCTGGGGTAAAGTATAACATAACAATATAAAATTAAAATGCTCCATGCACAGTTCCCGTCACAATTTCCATTAATTTCCAGCTTTGGCCATAAATATTGCTTTTAAGCTATCGTAACTTTGTCCTCACCCTTTCTAATAAACCGATGTTCTACTACATGCATTATAGCGTCTGAAAAGGTTTTTAATATAAGAAAAAAGGGCAAAAGGATGTCACCCAAAGAGCCCAAAGAGAGTCCCAGAGGAAAGCCTAGGATTATTGTAAGATGCATGGGAATTATTCTTATATAAGGATAAACCATTACTGCTCCAATGTTTTGCTTTTTGGGTTCTCTCTGTTTGTTGTAAATAAACGAAAAAAAATGGTTGGCAAAAAACAATAAAGAGGGGAAAAAGACAAATTCCATATTTTCCACAAAGCCTATCTTTTCTCCAAAAGTTCCATCAGACGAATCGGACAAAAGGAAGATTAGATAAAATAAATGGAAAAAGCCGTAATGGCACAAGAAAAAAAAAGCACTAAAAAGCTGTGTCTCTTTTGTCGGTTTAGCCTGTTGGCCCTCAAACTTAAGCCCATCGGTTGAAAAATCTTTTAGCCCGAGTATTCTTATAAAATTAAAAAAGCCTATAGTAACGCTTTGAAACCAGTAGACCCACATTATTGAGGCCAAACTCCAATCTTGGGTTATGGCAAGGAAAATGGTGACAAAGTTTGAAAAGATAAGAAACCATAAAGACATATCGCCGGATAGATATTTTCGTAGTTGATTATTGCCGAACATAATAATTTATGCCCCCTTCATTTAGCAACTATAACCAAAATATTTTTCTTCCCTTCTGATATTTTATCCTTGCTCCCCGACCAATCGTGAAGGGCGTTGTATAAAACATTGAATTTGTACCGATAATTTGAGCCTCTCTTAGTCCCTGGATCATTTGTTATAAATTCTTTTCTCGAAAGATCATAGCCTTTGATAAGCACCATGTGATATGCGGGACCAGGGCTTGTGTAATACGGGTTGCCGACGATTCGACCGGCCAAAGGAGCAACAACAAGATTTCCACTTCCAATTGCTGACAAAATCGACTCAAGGCTTGCGGATTCAATAACCTTGAATTTATTAAAATCATAATAATCTTTTAATAGCTTTCCTGTTTGTTTCACAGTTAAATCTTTATGCCCTTTATATTTCTCCTCCTGAAATTTGACCATATTGTCAATTTCTCGTTTTGCTTCAACATTTGTAATCCCCTTGTGATGGATATATCGCATAGCCATTAAGATAGAAGCTTCTTCGCATGCTTCCTGATAAGGCTCTTTCCAATTTCCAAAAGGGGCTTGGCAGGTAAAAGGGACTTGTAAAAAGACTTTGGAAGGGTAGGCAAAAGGGGTTAGGGTAAAAAGGCAAAGAAAAAATATTGCGCTAAAAAATTTAAACATTTTCCATCTCTAAAATCCGATCTACACGAAAGACCCGCCTATCCTTCCTTTCCATGCAAAAAGCCTCAACTCCCAAAAATGGTTTCCCATTGTATTCAAGCTGACCCACAAATTCAGGGCGAATAACTCGCTTTGACTTTTCATCGCTTGATTTTAAATAAACTATTTTCAGGTTCTTTTTCCCGTCAATAGCTTTTTGGATCATTTTCACTTTTTCGTCTTTGGGCATGGCCTTTTCGGAAAGCTTGTACTTATGCTTAGTTAAAAAATCTACAACTTTCCAATCCATAAAGATGTGTTTTTTCTGGATCTTCTTCTTGAGGATTGTTCCTTCAAGCGAAGTCGCACGGCTTAAAGCTACATACATTTGCCCGTGTGCAAAAGTGCCTGTCCCGATATCGATTACAACCCTGTCAAAGGTCTTCCCCTGGCTTTTGTGAATAGTAACCGACCAAGCAAGCTTCATAGGGTATTGAGTAAAGGAGCCTATAGCCGTTGACTCAATAATATCTTTTGCCTCGTCATATTTATAATTAAAAAGCTTCCAAGTGTAAGGGGTTGCATCTACTGTTTCACCGTTTGATAATTCCACCCAAATAATATCCGACGAATCTTCCCCCTTCTCAACATCAACAATCTTGCCGATGCTTCCATTTACCCATCGTCCAAGGAGGTCATTATTTAAAAGCATTACCTGCGCACCTTTCTTAATGTTTAGTACAGTGTCGGTCGGCAATTGGTTCTTTTCGAAATTCCCTTTAAATTGAGCCTCATAAGTAAAAATTCCCCCTTTAAGTTTTGAGAGCTGTTTTTCATTTATCTCCTGCGATAGTTTTTTTGTTGGGGTTAAATGGATAAAAAAATCGTTTGGATGAGGCTCAAAGCCTTCATCAAGCCGTTTATTTAGTATTTCCAGTTCGGCATCTGTTACAGTATTATTGCGGATTGAGTTTAGTAAATCTATAAAATCCTGATCTTTTTGCCTGTAAATTTTTTCAAGTTCTACAAGAGTAAGTTCAAACTGCTCAAAAACATGCGAAGAGAAGAAATAGCCCGTTTTGTACAAACCTTTAAAAAGGTCTTTTTCCTGGCTTGTAATGACAGGCGGAAGCTGGTATAAGTCACCGATAAAAATCATCTGCAGACCACCAAAAGGGAGACTGCTTCCTCTGTTTAAGCGCAAGAATTTATCAACACAATCTAATAGATCGGCTCTGACCATTGATATTTCATCGATGACAATTGCCTCAATTTTTTTATAAATATTCGATTTCCCTTTTCTGGGTTTTATCTTTTTTACCTTTGCCAAATTGATATCCGGCTTAAATCCGAAAAAAGAGTGGATTGTCTGACCATTAACATTGAGGGCGGCGACCCCTGTTGGCGCAAGGACTACGATCTTCTTTTTTGTATGAAGCCTAAAATATTCAAGAAGAGTTGATTTCCCCGTGCCGGCACGACCTGTTACGAAAACATTTTTTGAACTGTTTTCGAGCAGATCGAGAGCCAGTTTGAATTCTGGATTGAGATCAATTGAGGTTTGCATAATAGTATTTTACCTTTATTAGCTATTTTAGTCACTCACTGCGTGACGAATTTTTTCTTCTTTTGTACGTGTACGCGACAGTTATTATCATTAATATAGATAAATTTTTTGTCTTCATATGTATAAATATCTAAATACGGATTTGTTTTATCCCCTTTTCTTTTAAAGGTGGCTGCATCAGCACCAGCAATTATTTTGTCCATGAAATAACAGTATTTATCATCTTTTGCAAACGAATCGTTTAATGCAACAAAGTGGGCAACATTTGCCTTTTTTAGTTTCACTATATATTCTCCGTGAAAAGAATTGTAATAATAAGCATTTTTGTCATCCTTCAGGTAATAACTGCTCTTTACATAACGAGCTATTTTTTCTATAAATTGCGCTTGCGTAAACTCTTTTGGTTTTACCCCTTTTAGTTTTACAATATAATACATCCTACAGTCTTGCCTTCTTGTAGAAGGGTTCACGTAATCCTCCCTATGCACGAAATGCAAGTTTTTGACAGTAAAAAAACCTCTACAAACAGCAAATTTGCATACTTTTTCAGTATGAATTTTGTCATTTTTTATCTCTGCCTTGGTTGGGTGATAACTCGGGACTAAATACACGCCTCGTTTATCTTTGATAAAATTCTGGTTAACAATTTGAAGGGTTTCCTTGTCAACATATTGGAACAGATTTTTATCGTAGAATCCCAATTTTTCTTTTATAGTTTTTTCATTCATATATGCCTCCGGTTAATTAAAATGTTTTGTCGAACTTTATTATATATTAAACGAACCTCTTTATGTAAACATGTTTTCTCAAAATCAAAGAAGATTTTGTAAAGATTTTTAGATACAAATTAGGTATAATTCATCATTATGCCTGTCAGTGAAGAGAAAAAAATAATTGCCAAAACTATGGCCACCGCTTTTGGCGGAACTCCCGTTGTCCATCACTACTGGAACGACAATCATTCAATGTTTGTTGACATATTAGAATGCTTCAATCGCCCTTACGAGGGAGCTGTTTCGTGCGGGACTATAGGCCTTTCTGATTTTTGTGTTTTTAAGGATTCTGATGGCATTGATGTAGGGGTAGAGATTGTGGGAGGCTCTTTGCAAAAAGCAGGCGAATATGGAATAGTAAATGCCAATTCCGACTTTTGTCTGAAATTGCCCCATCTTTATTTTTCAACTCCGTTTGTTTGGAATGACGGGTTGAACATAAAAAAAATACAAAACAAAAAAATAGGATGGCTGTTGGCTTTTCCTATATCAGAAGAGGAGTTGAATTTTGTGGTGGGAAATGGTGATCGCAAGTTTGAAGCTTTGATGACAAAGCAAAAGATCGATATATATGATTTGTCGAGGGAACCATTAAACAAATGATTGAAGATAAACTGCCAAAAGAGTTGCTTGAAAAAACCTCCAAGGATGGGAATGAATTGGCATGGAAATTAAATGACGTTGAAGAGGTTGTTGTTACAGCAGAAAAACTTGGGCTTGCCAACTTAGGAGGTCAAGCGCAGTTTATATTCCCCGAGGGAATTTATGAATTATATTGGATCGAGATTGATACAAGCGGTAAAAACCAAGATGAAGATTGGCTTCAATATGTAAACAGAAGCAATCATGAGTTTTTAAGACTTTTCAAAGAAAAAGTTCTAAAAACAGATTTCTTAAAAGAAGCCAAAAATTGGCCAGCGCTTAAAGCTAAAATAGATCAAAGTATTAATATCTTGGATTATCTTTACTTTGTTATCTATTTTGTTGATGAGGACGTTCCTAAGTAAGGAGGAATTTTATGTATTACGAAAAAATCAGGAATTTTGAAGTTTTAACAAAAAGATTTGGAGAATGGCCGGCGTTTCATGATGCGGAGATCATAAGTTTATCGCTTTA
>MEUB01000048.1 GCA_001771535.1 candidate division WOR-1 bacterium RIFOXYB2_FULL_37_13 | reverse complement strand
ATAGCTCAAGATGATATGCCAGATCGTTCTAATCTTAGCTCAAAATCGTTCCACTTATAAGGGTGCACTCCAAACAGTCTTAAAGTTGCTTTTTCAAGAAAAATATCTGCAACCCCCACCATCTTTCCCATAAACTCTTCACGCGTCCAGTTAGGAACCGGCCTGCTTGGGCGAGGAGCCTCGGTTCTTCCTGCCGCACCTGCACTTGGGCTGGCGCTGCTCCAACCTGTATATCCTGCGTTCCATGATTCTCTTGGATCATTTGCAGGTCTCCATGTTTGTTGTTGTGAATAGCCAGTGCTTGCCGGTCTTGGCGGTGCTTTTGGGGCAGGAGCAGGTCCTTGATTCCATGCTTCTAAATACCGTTTTAATTCCTCTGAAAGTTCTGCTGCATTCCAAAAAAATCCAGAAAAAACAGAACCCTCGGCTCTCAGTGCCTCTTCTAAAATATTATGGGTAACCACTTCAGGTGATTTTGAGGTGTCTACTCTTGCCATGTTCATCTGTGCATTGGTCGCACAAAGTATGATAGTATCAATTGAAAGTGTCTTTGTTAATAGACCTCTAACATTACTACAAAAATTAGATCTTTCATTATTATCATGAGAAGGTTTTCTTATTTCAGAAACTTTTTCAGTGGGAGGTTTTTGCTTCTTTTTTAACTGCTCTCCATTTTTTGCTAAGTATCCATTTTCGTATAGATATGTATATAAATCTTGATGATCTCGTGCGGCGAATCGCAAAGCACTTGTTAAAGCATCATTGCCGTTATCATACCTGTTTATATAATTTAACACATTATTAGTGATTAATTCCTTATCATTTCCGCTAAGAACAACACCAATATGTGATATTCCAAGATGTGTCAAAAGGATTCGCATTTCACCTTCTGAAGAAAATATCGGCCAAAAATCTTGCATTTTTATTAAAAGGGCTGCTCTTTCTCTGTAATTTACTGGTACTTCTACCCTAAAGTTATAACCTTCAGGCCTAAACTGATTTCCCAGCTCTATATAAGTTTCTAATAGTGGCAGACTACTAACGGATTCTTCTAGTTTTGCTGCGACTACCAGGGCTCTTTCTAATAAGAAGCCCCCTTGACTCTCTAGTTCAGATATGAACCTGAACGCGACATGCCTTTTTTCTCCGGCAGAGTCAAATCTTGATACTATATCAGGTCTTCTTATAGAATTAAAAATATGTCTGATATTATCAGAATCTCCCAAAATATGGCTAAACTTTCTGACAAGTTCTACCAGCAATTGGTCCCGAAGTCTTTTATTGGTCGGGAGATTTATTCCGCCAACAGCGCCTGCCCCTTGAGTTCTGCCCGTCCCGCTTGTACTTTCGGAAGAAGCTGCACCTGCAGTTTCACGGGGTGGAGTGTAGGTTTTTTTCTGTGGGGGTTGAGGGCGAGGTGAGGGAACCGCATTTTCTGCTGCGATTCTACAAGCTTTTAGCATAGAATAGAGTTCAAAACTTTTATCAGATGCAACATATAATACCGCTCTTAAAGCCTCGCTATTTAGCCCGTTTAGTAATATATGGGCAGGGATTGAAGGAGTTTGAGTATTTGTTTCCATAGAAGTTCTGATTTGATCGGCTAATACTTTATCCCATCTTTCAGCTTCCGTAATGACCTCATTAGTCAAAAAAGCGTTCGCAAAAGCGTTTACTAAAGTTGTTTTTAGTTGTGCTAATGCACCATCATCAAGTGAATTAAGAGAAATATCAAACTTTTTATCCTTCCACGCAACATTCGCACCATACGGAGCAACTCCTCCAAAAGAAGCATCTGCTCCGCCTTCGTTCGTCCTGCATAAAGAGTCCCATCTGCTTTCAAACATTTGCTGATATTGGCCCCTAAACACTAAACTATTAACATATTCACTTAAAAGGCTAGATGCATTTGCAGCTCTTGCCTTAATATTTGGCATTGCTGTGTCATAAGAGACAGTTTTCATTAATTGCTTACATCTACTCTTTACTGTTTCATAATCAGAATTAATATCTATATCTAATATCCTGCATGCTCTTGCCTTATATAATGCTAAAAGAATGGTTTCTGTATCACGAGGTGAATAAGTATTCCTCATGTTTGCTCTAAAAGGATTTTCTGATAAATTTTCCGTGATTTCTCCCTCTCTGGTTACATAATTAAAACGCACTAAAATATCAAATACGCCAGAATTAAACATATCTCTATTCACTGTCCCGTGTGGTGATCTCCCATTGCTATGATTATCTAAAATCCTATTTATTTCTTTAACAGGGTCATTCGCGCTCATTCCTCCAGACCATCCCGCGCAAAACGCTTTTCCAGCCGCAACTGGTGAAAATAAAACTTTTCTTCCTGGTAATCCTTGTTGTTTCAATCCTAAAGAATCAAATCTTTGCGCAGCACCTTTAACAAATTCTCCTACTCTTATCATTTTTTATTCCTCCTTGAAAATATATCTTCGTCCAAGTATATTTCGTTTATTTTTTGTGGGAATTTCACGAAGTATGCTTGACTTTGATAGTATCATATGATACTATCAAACCATGTATCCACCTTTTCAAATTACTGTCGAAATCCTGAATCTATGCGCGGAAATTAACCGCCTCATGGGTCAGTTTGAGGGCTTAAAGGCTCCTGTTCCTCAACCGCAGCTGCGTAGACAGAGCCGGATAAAAACAATTTTTTCCTCTTTAGCAATCGAGGGCAACAGGTTAACAGAACAACAGGTAACAGACATAATCAATAACAAAAGGGTGCTTGGCCCGCAGAAAGATATTATTGAAGTAAAAAATGCCATAAAGGCCTATGATATGATCCACAGCTATAAACCTGATCGGCTTGCTTCTTTGCTTAAAGCACATCAGGTTATGCTAAATGGCCTAGCCGAAGATGCGGGTTCCTTGCGCGTCAGGAATGTCGGAATTTTTAAGGGAGAGGAAGTTGCGCATCTGGCTCCAAAATACCAGTTAATCCCGAAATTAATGGGAGATCTTTTTGCTTTTTTAAAAAGAAAAGACAATTTAAATCCTTTAATAAAATCCAGCGTTTTTCATTACGAACTTGAATTTATCCACCCTTTTTCTGACGGCAATGGACGAATGGGTCGCCTTTGGCAAACTGTTGTTTTGCTTAAATATCATACTCTTTTTGAGTATATCCCGGTGGAATCAATAGTCAGAGAGAAACAAAAGGAATATTATAAAGTTTTGGCGCAAGCCGATAAAGAGGGCGATTCTACCAGATTCATTAAATTTATGCTGGAAGTTATTTTTCAGGCGGCACGGGAATTTTTGGTTAACGTTAAGCCGCAAACCGAGACGGCAACAATCAGACTAAAGCTGGCTGGTGACCAGTTTCAAAATAATCCTTTTTCCAGAAAAGATTATCTAGCTTTCCATAAGAATATTTCGACAGCGACTGCCAGCCGTGACCTGTTTTTTGGGGTAAAGCAAAAAATTCTCCAAAAAAGTGGATATAGAGCCTTAACAACATATCGGTTTTAGGCTCCCCTGGCCCCCAAAAGGGGGGAGAAGACAAGTCCCCTTTAGGGGCGGCCGCAAAAAAACTTTCCAACCTGAAAAAATGATGTTATAATCTTTTTCAATGCGAGAAGAACCAGTCTTAAAGATTGAACTTCCTGAACTGAAATTATTGAAACGAGGCAAGGTTAGAGATGTTTTTGAGCTTGGACAAAGCCTTTTGTTTGTTGCTTCGGATCGTATCTCCGCCTTTGATTGCGTTATGCCAAATGGCATACCGGATAAGGGTAAAATATTAACGCAGATTTCTGTTTTTTGGTTTGATTTTCTCAAAAATATTATTCCCAACCATCTTATTTCAGCCAATATGAATGATTATCCCGATGAGCTGAAAAAATATAAGTTTTTGGATAAAAGATCAATGCTTGTAAAAAAAACAAACGTAATTCCCATCGAATGCGTGGTTAGAGGTTACCTTTCGGGTTCGGGCTGGAAAGATTATAGAAATACCGGTTCAGTCTGTGGAATAAAACTGCCCGAAGGCCTTAAAGAATCAGAAAAACTTTCTGAACCTGTTTTTACACCGACTACAAAAGAAGATGAAGGCCATGATATGCCTATCAGCTTTGATAAAGTTATCGATAAAACAGGTTTGGAAATCGCGAATTTGTTAAAAGAAAAAGCTGTCGCTCTCTACCAAACCGCGGCAAACTACGCTTTGTCCAAAGGGATTATTATCGCCGATACAAAATTTGAATTTGGCGTGTTAGATAATAAAGTTATCCTGATTGACGAAGCCTTAACCCCCGATTCTTCCCGATTTTGGCCAAAAGAGCAATATGCACCCGGAAACGCTCAGCCAAGTTATGATAAACAATTTTTGAGGGATTATCTCGAAACACTCGATTGGGACAAAAATCCTCCGGCGCCGGAACTCCCCAATGACATTGTCAATAAGACTTTCAATAAATATTTTGAAGCGTATAAAAAACTTACAGGCAAAGAAATTTTATAAATTTGGAGGAAATAAAATGGATATAGCAAACGCTTTTACTGACGGATGGAATATATACAGCAAAAACTTTATAACGATAATTTTGTCTTTTCTGGTGGCAGCTTTTTTAAGTATTGTTACCATAGGAGTGCTTGCTATTCCTCTTTTTACCGGTTTTCAAATGCTTTTTGTAAAAGCAAAAAGAGGGGGAGAGATAGAGCTTAAAAATATTTTTGATCCGCTCAACAATTTTTCAAACCTTATACTGGCAGGGCTGATTATGGCTGCTCTTGCGGCAGCTGTTTATTTTGTCCCTATGATTTTTATTTTTTTAAATCTTACGGCTGTTTATAGCCTTTTGTATTTTGTCGGATTATTGTTTCTTGTATATATTTTTATATGTTGGATATTTGCTTTTCTTTTGATTCAAGACAAAACGATGGGCTATAAAGAAGCCCTAAAAGCAAGCCGCGATCTCGTGTTAAAAAATAATTTCTGGATACATCTTATATTTCTGGTATTGCTGGGGGTTATAGGCGGAATAGCGCGCGTGATCCCTGTTTTAAGCATAATTTTTATACCGTTGGCTTTCTCCTACATCCACGGAGTCTTAGCCTGTGCTTACGCTGACGAAGTAAAATAGTTCTATATAGCAAAAGTTCTACAAGATTTTCTTTTGCTATTGCGATATAATAAGTACAATGGCTGGAGATTTAGCAACTCAATCGGGTGGTGTTCATCCCGGAAAGCCCATAATTTGGCCTTCGGGAAAAGGTTCAACTCAGGCGCAATCTGTTGATCAGGCTCAAACAAGCCAAACAGCGGGCAATGTAAGAGGTTCTGTTTCAACGGGAGGCCCGATTTCTACCTCTGCCCCGGGAACAGTAACCCAAGCGCAAGGAACTACAACCGCTCTGCCGCCAAGTCAGGCTGCCAATATTGCAAGACCTTTAAATCTTTCAGATATAAAACAGCATCTTTTGCAGCTCGGAATTCCGGACACAGATTTCAACGTAAAACTTGCCTCATTAATGTTGCAGGACGGTCTGGAACTTTCACAGGCGAATCTTGTTAATATTCTTTCCATGCTTCAAGGTACGAATAAGAGCATGAACATGCAGGAAGCTGCCATTATGCTTGCCATGAAAGGTTTTGATTCCCCTGAAGCCTTGCAGATATTGGGCAAATTTTTTTCAGAAAACCCTCAAATAGCCGCTCAGCTTGTAGCACTGCAGCAGGGATTAAAAAGCCTTGATTCATCTTTGGCTTTCAGCAAAGGGCTTCTGGATTCCGGCCTTGTTTCCCAACTTAGCGCGTTACTCTCCCAATTTGACGCGGCAACTTCTGGTTTGACAGGGAAAAATTTGAATATAAATAATTTAAAACTTTTAAATGATGTCAAAGGCTTAAAAGCATTACTTAGCGGTGTCCAGGATAAATCCATAACAGCCGGAACAGCTGGTGCGCAGGTATTGCAGGCAAATCTGGAAGAAACAATGAGCAAGCTTAATGCTGTCATGGATAACCTGGTGGCTCAGGCCTTGCTGTCGCAAAAAGGCAAGGAAGATGTGAATTTTCTTTATCAACAAGTTCCGAATTTATCAGCAGAGCCTCCGAAAGATCTTGAAATTGTTATCAAACGTGATGGCGAAGGCAAAAATTCCGAGTTTGACCACGAAAACGCGCAGGTGATTTTATCCCTTCAAACGGCCAATCTTGGAAAAATGGTTTGTTCTATTTTTGTAAAAGCGCGAAGGGTTTATATCGTTTTTGTGTTTAATCAAAAAGACTATGGGGATGATGCACGCGAAATTATCGCAAGAGAATATGCCTTGTTGCAAAAAAAACTTGTTGAAAATAATTTTATAGTATCCGGCTATCAGGTTAAAGTTGATCCGGCAATGTGCGCCGTAAAGCCTTATTTAATTCCCATGCTGCCAAAGCTTGGAGAGCAGCTTAAACGTATAGATATGGAGGCATAATGGCAGATAATTTTGAGGAAGAAAAGAAAAAAACCGTTGTCGCTTTAAGATATGATGTTGATAAGGACAGGGCGCCTCTTGTCCTAGCAAGCGGGCGCGGCCCGATTGCTGATGAGATATTGCGCATAGCTGATTCAAATAAAATTCCGCTTTATGAAGATCCGGAACTTGTGGCGCTCCTTTCAAAACTTGATATAGACAAAGAAATTCCTCCGGAATTATACACGCTTGTTGCCGAAGTCCTTTTCTTTATTTATAAATTAGATAAGATGTCCGAGAAAAGAGAAAAGCTGATTTCAAAAATGCGAAATGATGAAAAAGAATTGAAAAGATGATGTTAATTATTCAACAGCATGAGCTTATGGATAGTTACAGAATAATCTGCTATTTTCCCCGTTGATTTTGTCTTCTTAAATGTTATAATGTTTCAGCTATTTTAGAAGAATTAGGAGGGGCGATGCGCGATCCAATTTTAGAAATTGGGGCGGAAGGCTTGGAATCAACAGACGAAAAAATGCAGAGCCTTGTTAATCGCATGGTTAACTCTGAAACCCCTGGTTTTAAAAGCTCTGATGTTACAGTCCGTTCTTTTCCCCTTGAACTGGAAGCCGCAGAAAAAAAACTTGCGACGCAAATGCCAAAAGTTGACGGTACTTTTTACAACCATGACCAGGGAGCCTTTGTTCGTACCGGCAAAGATACTGATTTGGCTCTGGGTTCGTCCGGTTTTTTTGTTGTAAATTGCCCTTGGGGTGAGGGATATACAAGAGACGGCAGGTTTTCTATCAGTGGAGAAGGCGAAATAATAACTACCATAGGTAATTATAAGCTTATGGGTCAGAATGGGTCTATAGCTGCGGCGCCGGGAAGTAAAATAGCTGTTCTGGAAACCGGTGAAATTGTAATTGGTTCTGAAGTTATAGACAAAATAAGGATTGTTGATTTTAAAGATAAACAGGCTCTTGAATCTGTAAACGGCGTTATTTTTAAAGATCCTACAGGGGATCAAATAATAGAGGAAATTGATAATCCCAAGATAGTTCAAGGATACATAGAAGCTTCAAATGCGAATATTATTGATCAAATGGTCGAGATGATTTACATAAATCGCATATACAATACAAATACAAAAGTAATTCAAGCACGGGATGGGGCTATGTCCCAAGCCATTGGTATGGGCAGAGTCCAGTAAAAACAAGGAGGAATTATTATGTTTCAGCCTTTATACGTTGCCGCAACAGGCCTTAATGCTGCCGAAAGTGAATTGCTCGAAATAACTAACAATGTGGCTAACGCAAAAACTCCGGGATTCAAAGCCGGTAAAACAGAAATGGAAAACCTTCCGTATATCCAAAAATCTTTTAAAGATGTTCTTGATGAAAAAATGGCGGCATATGACAGTTCTTCTAATATTATTCCGGAATTTGGCACGGGGGTTCGTGTTGCCGCGACTCCGAAAGATTTTTCGCAGGGAACGCTTGAAACAACAAGCAATCCTTTGGATATTGCAATTCAGGGTGAAGGTTTTTTTCAGGTAGAGATGCCAGATGGTTCTACTGCTTATACACGGGCGGGACATTTTAGAGTTGATAATGAAGGCAATCTTGTTGATGCGAACGGACATTTTGTCCAGCCCTCTATAGTTTTACCGGAAGGGACAACTTCTATTGTTATACGTCCGGATGGGACTGTTCTTGTTTCTTTGAATAATGAAAAAAATCAAACTGAAATCGGACAAATTAATCTTGCAAAATTTTCGAATCCGGTTGGGTTGACAAGTCTTGGCCAGAATTTATTTGCCTCATCACCTTCTTCAGGAGAACCTATATTCGGGTTTGCCGGTGAGAGCGGGTACGGGACAATAAACCAATACGCTATAGAATCGTCCAACGTTGATGTTATATCTGAAATGATGCATATGGTAATGGTTCAGCGGGTATTTGAAACCATTACAAAAGCGGTTTCCGGATATGAAAACATGTTGACCGCTTTGGAGAGAATGAAAGCTTAACTTTATGAATAGATTTATCCATAAAAAAAGAGTTTTTGCGATTTTTGCCGCATTGCTGTTTTGTTTCTTTCTTTCGATTATTTCTTACGGGGCAGGTTCTGTTGATGATAAAATAGAAGCCGCGATTAAGACTTATATTTTATCCAAAAATCCCGAATTGAAAAAAGAAAACATGGAAATAAAGTTTACTAAAACACAAAAACTTATTGACCTTTGCGCGCAAGGAAAAGATCCGCTCGATTTCGCGGTTTTAAAGGATTATCAATTATCAAAAATGACTGCTCATATGATTCTTCCTCTTTCTGTTTTTTCCGGCGGCAAAGAAATAGGAAGTGCTTATTTATCGGTAGATTTTGATGTTTATAAGAACATCGTAGTTGCGGGAAGAAAAATTTTAAAAGGATCTTTAATATCAAAGGAAGATATAGAAATTTTAAAAAAACCTACTCTCGCACTGCAAAAACAATATTTTACACAGGTTGATGGCCTTATTGGAAAAGTTGCAAAAGGGAATATCTATGAAGGTTCGGTAGTTTATGATTGGATGCTAAAAGTAAATCCTGATGTAGCAAAAGGACAAGCGGTCAAAATTCTGGCAAGAGTAGATAATTTGTCCATAGAGACGCAAGGTGTCGCGCTTGAAGATGGACAAATCGGCAAATCTATAAAAGTTCGCCGAAATGATTCCAAGGAAACTTTTTTGGCCGTAATTCTTGACAAAGGAATAGTTGAGGTGCAATTATGAATTCTGCACGCGGGATGTTGATATTTTTTGTCTGTTTATTGTTTGTTTTTTGTAATTTGTATCTTCCATTGCAGGCAGATTCTTTATGGAACAAAGACTCTTCTTCGCCATATTCTCCGGAAAAAGCATACAAAGTTGGCGATATAGTAAATGTTTATATTGTTGAAAATACCAGCGCAAAACATAAAGCAGGGACTGATACCGACATTAAAGATGATATGGGCCTGAAATTTAGCCATACTATAAGCAAATTAGAGTCGTATCTGGATAAAGACAGTTCGGCTTCGCTGCAGAACAGCAACAAATATTCCGGAGGCGGAACTACGCAGAGGGCTTCCAATGTTACCGCGAAAATAGCCGCTGTTGTAACCGAGGTTTTGGAAAATGGAAATATAAGCATAGAGGGAACTCATAAACTTGATATAAATGATGAGAGCCAAGATATTATTGTATCAGGAATCGTTCGTTCAAGAGATATAACTCCGGGTAATGTGGTATACTCTCACCAAATTGCAAACGCAAAAGTTTCTATTAAAGGGATAGGCGTTATACAAGAAGCTGAAGACCCCGGATGGCTGACCAGAGTTCTTAATTGGCTTTTTTAGATTTTTTAAAATGGGAGATTATTCAGTAAAAATGAAAAAAAGTTTATCAGCATTTGTTCTTATAATAATTGTCTGGTTTTTTGTATTTAGTTTTTTTGTTTGTCAAGCGGCCGTTCCTGTCCGCGTAAAAGATATAGCCAGTATCCTTGGCGCCAGAGAAAATCAAATAATGGGATTTGGCTTGGTTGTTGGCCTTAGAAATACGGGTGATTCCCAGTCTACCGGGTTTACAAAGCAGGCAATGACAAATCTTTTGGCAAAAATGGGAATGGCTCCTCAGATGGATTTTAAAAGCCGCAATGTGGCGGCTGTTATGGTGACTACAAATCTTCCGGCATTTGTTAAATCCGGGCAAAAACTTGATGTTACTGTTTCTTCGTTGGGAGACGCTTCTTCCTTGGCGGGAGGAACCCTTCTTTTTACTCCGTTGGAAGGGCCGGACGGTAATGTTTATGCTGTTGCTCAAGGGAATGTATCTGTTGATCAGGATGTTGTTGTCCCTAATCTTTCCCCTGTCAGGCGCAATCATGCCACAACAGGGAGAATTCCGCATGGCGCCCTTGTAGAAAAAGAAGTTCCGGTAAGTATTATGGATAAAGGGGGCATATTTGTTGTTTTAAATGAACCTGATTTTACAACTGCCGATAGGACGTCAAAAGCAATTGAGTCCGCTGGTTATGCCGCAAGGCCTTTGGACGCGGCAACGGTGAGAGTGACAGTTTTGGGAACAGAAGATGCTTTAAGTGCTATTGCTGAAATTGAAAATTTAATGGTTATTCCTGATGCTGTCGCAAAAGTTGTGATAAATGAACGCACAGGGACAATTGTCATGGGAGAAAATGTTAGGATTTCGGAAGCGGCTGTAAGTTATGGAGGGATTAACGTAACTGTGGGACCTATAAGTTTGTATTCTGAAGGATATACCGACCAGTATTCTGCCAGTCGGGATACAATGAGAGTTCAGACAAATGCCAACATCAGGCCTTCGGAAAAAGGATTGACAGTTGTTGCCTCTTCCGCAAGTTTATCAACACTGGTAAGAGCCTTAAATGCCGTAAGGGCAAGGCCTCAGGAATTGATAGCTATACTTCAGGCAATGAAAAAAGTTGGAGCCTTAAAGGCAGAGCTGGAAATTATTTAAATGATTGAACCAATATCAGGAAAAAGTACATATAATAACCAAACAATACAACCGGAGAAATCTGCTACTCTTGAGTTTGCGACTCTTTTTTACAGGGAAATGGTAAAAGAAAGTCTAAAAGGAGAATTTAGCGAAATGGATAACGCTCCATATGCCGGTATGGCGAAAGAGATTATTATAGAAAATTTGGCAAAAGAACTGGCGCGTAAAAATTCATCGTTTATGCCTGACATAAAAGATAGAAAGGAAAGTCAAATTGAAAACAGATAAAATCAAAAAAGACAAGCTAAGAAAGAAAATGCCAAGGTCAGTTGAAGCTTACATGCCGTTGGTTCATTCTATTGCTTCAATGGTTTCCGGCAAGGGGCTGCCTCCTTCTGTCGATTATAATGATTTGGTTTCAGATGGAACCGTGGGGTTGATGAAAGCTTGGGACAATTTTGATCCTTCCCGCGGCGTCAAATTTGAAACGTATGCTTCATACAGGGTGCGCGGGGAGATCCTTGACGGACTAAGAAATTACAGTCCTGTTCCCTACAGGGTACAGGTAATGATCCGTGATCTTGCAAAAAAAGGATATAAAGCTTCGGTTGCTGAAAAAATCAGTAAAAAAGAAGAGGAATTGGAAAAAAAGAGCCTTTCGGAAAAAGATTTTGAATCAGCGATAAAAAAGGTAAAAAAAATAGTATCAGCTTCGGCTCTTATGTATTTGCTTTCGTTGGAAGAAATTGTTGCTTTTAAAGATATCCAGGTTGCGGGCGAAAAAGGGCCTATGGAAGAAGTTGAATTTTCCGAGCTTCAGGAGAAACTTAATAGTTGTATAGATAAGCTTCCTCCTATACAAAGACAGGTAATGATTCTTTTTTATAGAAAAGGATTAAACCAGAAAACAATCGCGGTTCAATTAAAATTATCGAGGCCAAAAGTATGCCGTTTGATTGATAAGGGTATAAAAATATTACAAAAGGAATTAAAACATGTTTGACCATACATTTAACGTTTTAAAAGAATCTATGGAAACAACCGTGATACAACAGGAAATAGCCGCCAATAACCTTGCAAATATAAATACTCCGGGATATGAGCCGTTGGAATTTGATAAAGAACTTAAAATTGCCATAAAGAGACTGGACAAAAAGAAAGTTATTCTTGAAGATGAAATGAATGAAATATCGCAAAATGCCCTGAAATATTCTTCGCTTGTAAAACTTTTGAGCCAGAAAATAAATATTTTAAAGACTATCGCGTCGCAGGGAAGGAGATAAATAAGTGAGCCTTAAAACAGCTTTAGATATTAGCGTTTCTGCCATAGAAGCAGAACGCCTGCGAATGGAGGTAATTTCTTCTAACATCGCGAATATCAATACTACCCGCAGCTTGACAGGAGGGCCTTATCAACGGCTGAGTGTTTTATTTTCAGAAAAATCTTTTAGTGAAATTTTATCAGAAGAAAGTTCTTTGATTGAGAAAAAACTCGGGGGAGTAGCAGTTGATGTTGTAAAAGATAAATCTCCCTTTAAAACTGTATATAATCCTTCTCATCCCGATGCGGATGAAAAAGGTTTTGTGAAAATGCCTAATGTAAATCTTGCAACAGAAATGGTAGACTTAACCGAAGCATCAAGAATGTTTGAAGCCCAAATAACAGCATATAATACTACAAAAAAAATGATGCAGGATTTGATGCAGTTGCCATAGTTGTTTTACTAGAGGAGGTATAATTATGGTTCAACAAATAGATTCTTTGGATACCAGAATTGCCAGGTTGCTCGGAGATGAAGAACTTGGAGTTTCTGAGGCTTTGCCTTCCTCTGTCTCTCCGGCAGGTTCAGGCGTTGAGTTTGAAAAAAATATCTTTGATGATATGCTTTCCCGCGCGGTTGAAGCATTAAATGGAGTTTCACAGACAGAAAAAAGTGCCAACCAGATTATTGAAAAATATACAAGAGGAGAAGTTGGGTTGCAGGAAGCTATGGTCGCGGCATCACAAATGAGCATTATGGTTCAAATGGCAACAACAATAATAACTTCAGCAGTTAATACTTTTAAAGAAATAACTCAAATGCAGGTATAGGATAATAGGCAAATTAAGGAGACTTTAATGGCTGAGTCGGGCGCGCCGCAACTTATAAGCAACAGAAGATTAGTTACTATTGCCGGAGTAATTGTTGTTATAACTGTTATGGCTTTTTTATGGACACTTCGCGGATGTTTTTCGATACCAGGCAGCGGGAATAATGGTTATCTTACAATTTATACGGGACTTGACCTCAAAGATACCGCAAATGTCGTTTCACGTTTAAAGGATCTGAAAATACCTTATGAAGTCAAAGAAAACGGTTCTGCGGTCGCAGTGCCAAAAGGCAAAGCCGATGATGCCCGTTTGGGTTTGGCGGAAAAAAATCTTCCTTTGGGAGGATCTGTAGGATGGGAAATTTTCAATGAGACGCGCATGGGGGCTACAGATTTTGATCGGAGGATCCAGTTAATACGCGCGATTTCCGGAGAGCTTTCAAGGACAATAAAGAGAATAAAAGGGATAGAAGATGCTTATGTCCAGATAGTACTGCCTGAAACAAAACTGTTTGAAGTTACAAAAGCTCCTGTTACTGCCGCAGTTCTATTGAAAATTGCTCCGGGAGAACGATTAAATCCTCAACATGTAATGGGGATTGTTAATCTTGTTTCGCACAGTGTTGAAAATTTACAGCCGGAGAATGTTACAATCATTGATAATGCCGGCAATATCTTAACCGCGCAATCCAATATTATGGAGGAAACGCCAAAAGAAACTGTTCTTGTGCAAAAAACCGTACAAGCGCCTGTTGAACAGGAAATTATAAAAAAAGAAGAAATTGCCTCTTTAGAATCAGAAAAAAAGTCTGTTGAAGTCAAAGTAGAGGAAGAGGCAAAAAAAGAGATAAAGGAGATAAAAGAAGAACCGTATTTACAGGCGAGTAAAGAAGCGAATCTCCCGATGATTGAGCAATTGCCAATAGTTGAAAAGAAATCTGCTCCGTTATCTGATGACGAGAAAGCTTTATTAATAATAAGGGCAAAAGAAGAATATGAAAGGCAATTAACAGCCAAGGCTCAGGATCTTTTAAATCAGTTTTATCCACAGGATTCTATTATTGTCAGGATTAATGTTATTTTTGGAGAACCGGAAAAAAAGGTAAAAACCGTAAAATTAAAAATAAACACGGGGACTGACTTTCTTTACGCGGCTATCAAGCAGTTGACTGTAATGACGCTGGTTGATGAAAATTTAAATCTTACAGCGAGAGTAAAAAAATCCACTTATCAGACTATTGCGAGAGCTGTTGATTACAATAAAGAAAGAGGGGATAAAATAATATTGAAAAAAGTCCCTTTCCATTACGCTCAATTTCCAAAAGAAGAGGAAAAACCAAAAATATTTAGTTTAATTTTGTCCAAGTTTAATTCTGGTCTTTTTTATATTTTTTCTGGTATAGCAGTATTAATAGTTTTGCTTGTTATTTTTATAAGATATAGGAAATCAAAACAACAGGGCTCATCTTTTTCTCGAAATGAGATGCCATTTGAAACAAATGCGCCTACAGAAGGAGAGGCTACAGCAACCGTGAAAAATATAAAAGATATGGCAAAGAATAATCCGGAACAGATCGCCAATCTTTTGAAAAAGTGGCTGACGGAGGGAAATAGATGACTCTTTCTGGTAAAGAAAAAGCGACTATTTTCCTGTCTATGCTGGGAGCTGAAACCTCCTCGGCTATATTGCGATATCTGCCCGAAGAATTGGCCGATCTTATTGCTTCTTCAATAAGCCATTTGCCAACTCCCACGCCCGAAGCTTTGGGGGAAGTTTTTGATGATTTTCAAAGTTACGTAGCTCTTCCTTCCGCAGAGAAAAAGATAAACACAAAGGAACCTGCAGAAAACGAAGCGTCTAAGTTAAGCTTTGAAGCTGACGAAGAATTTGCAGAAGATGAGGAAAAAGATATTTCAAATCTTTCTCCTAAAGAAAGGCTTTTTTCTGCTGCTTCAAAAAAACTAGCATTGCTGCTTTCAGGCGAAAGACCTCAGATTGCCGCTTTTATGTTGTCTCTTTTTCCAGCCACAAAAAAAGAAGAGGTTCTTATGGAAATGGTTGTCAATAGGGAGATAATAAATAATTTACTTCCCAATTTGAAACAAACATACCTCGTAGAAGAACTTAAGGAAAAACTTACTTCTCATTTTGTGGAGAAACTTAGATGAGCCTCATAAAGCGCGCAAATATTAAACAGACGGGGGAAATTATTCTTGAAAAAAAACCCGTAAAAATAACTAAAGACATAAAACTTGATTTTTTTGAACCACGGGAAGAAATTACAGATGATCAGCCATATATAGAAAAAGATATTCCTGATGAAGTTAAACTTTCTGAAGCCGAAAAGCAAGCGCAGGAGATAATAAACAAAGCTGTAAACGAAGCGGCAGCAATAAAAGAAAAAGCTCGCAATGAAGGAAAGTCAAAAGGAGAAAAAGAGGCTTCAGGAAAAATAAAAGAAGCATTGGAAACATTAAACGATGCCATTAACGGACGCAAAAAAATCATAAAAGATGCTGAAACCGAAATATTAAGGCTGGCAATAAGAGCCGCGGAGCAAGTGATTCGTTCGGAAGTTTCTCTCCATAGGGATGTCTGTTTAAGTATTGTTTCTGACGCGATAAATCGTGTCTCTGATCGCGAGCAGGTTATTATCAGGGTAAACCGCGAAGATGCTGATTACATAAAGCGTTATAAAGACAGGCTTTCTGGCATAGTTGACGGAGTAAAAAGTCTTTCTATCCTTGAAGACAGCCAAATAGAGCCTGGCGGGTGCATTATTGAAACAAATCTGGGCTATGTTGATGCCCGTATTTCAACAAAATTAGATGCCCTTCAAAAAGCTCTTGAAAAAGTTTCGGAAGAAGGCAAGAACCGATAGATGGATATTGACTTCGAAAAATATTATCGCACAATAGAAAAAACAGATCTTTTAAAGGTCATAGGAAAAGTTGTTCAAGTGGTCGGACTTATAGTCGAGGCGCAGGTTCAGGGCGTATCTGTCGGAGATCTTTGTTCCATTAGAATTGATAAAGAAGGGAGAGAAGCTTATGCTGAAGTTGTAGGATTTCGTGATCAAAGGGTTTTGCTTATGCCTCTTGGATCAACCTCTGGAATAGCTCCTGGATCACAGGTTTTAGCTGCAGGAAAGCCTTTAATGGTGCATGTTGGCAAATCTCTTCTAGGGCGGGTATTGGGGGGGTTGGGAGAGCCTATAGACGGCAAAGGACAAATTCAGGCGGAGGAAGAAAGTGCCTTATTTGCGGATCCTCCTGATCCTGTCAAACGTCCCAGGGTTACTGAGGTTTTGAAGGTTGGGGTTCGTGCAATTGATGGATTGTTAACAATTGGCAGGGGTCAGCGTATGGGTATTTTTGCGGGATCCGGAGTTGGTAAATCTACCCTTATGGGAATGATAGCCCGTAATGCGGAAGCTGATGTTAACGTTATTGCCTTGGTTGGTGAGCGTGGCAGGGAGGTCAGAGATTTTATCGAAGAATCTTTAGGTGAAGAGGGATTAAAAAAGTCTGTAGTTATTGTCGCGACTTCTGATCAGCCTCCTCTTATCAGATTAAAAGCGGCTTTTGTCGCAACTGCAATTGCAGAATATTTTAGAAATCTCGACAATAAAGTTATTTTAATGATGGATTCGGTTACACGTTTTGCAATGGCGCAGCGCGAAGTTGGCTTAGCTGCGGGAGAGCCTCCGACAACTCGCGGTTATACCCCTTCGGTTTTTGCTCTTCTGCCAAAGTTAATGGAAAGATCCGGCACCTCTATTGTCGGATCAATTACTGCTTTTTATACCATACTTGTTGAAGGTGATGATTTTAACGAGCCGATAGCTGACCAGTGCAGATCTATTTTAGATGGACATATTATGTTATCCCGTGATTTAGCTGCCCGCAACCATTATCCGGCAATTGATATTTCCCATAGTGTTTCCCGCCTTATGACAAATCTTGCGAAAAATGAACATAAAAGTTCTGCCGCTAAATTGAGGGAAGTTCTTGCAAGATTTAACGAAGCTGAAGATTTGATCAACATTGGGGCTTATGTCAAGGGGAGCAATCCGAAAATTGATTATGCCATGTCAAAAATTGACAACGTAAACAAATTTTTACAGCAGGGAACTTTTGAACAGATTGAATTTTCTGATACAGTTAAAAAACTGATAAATATTTTTAAATAATGAGGATAAATATACATGGCAAGAAAGGTAAAAGCGGGGAAATTTAAATACGGGCTTGAAACAGTTTTAAAGGTTAGAGGAATTCGCGAAAAAAAAGAGCAGGAAAAATTTGCCGAAAAAAATAGGGAATATTTAACTGAAAAAGAAAGAGAGGACGCCTTAAAAAATGAAAAGAAAAATCAGGAAGAAATTTTAAGGACAACATTTAAAAAGGGGCCTATTTCTGACTTTGGCAAAGTTATGCGTAGGCAGTCCCATCTTGGGGTATTAAAAGAAGACATTGAAAAACAGGTGGAAAAAGTAATAGCCGCCAGCAAAAAGCTTGAGAAACAAAGAGAATTGCTTGTTACCGCGATGAAAGACAAGAAAATTATGGAAAAAGACAAAGACAATACCAGAAAAAAACATACAAAACTGATGCAGGATCTTGAACTTAAGTTTTTGGATGAAATTGCCACACAGCGTTTTCAGCGCGAACATAGAAAAACATAAATTTTTATGTTAAAATCTCAATTAGAAAAGGAGTTTTATCATGCATTTTGATTTGGAACATATTCGAAAAAACGATCCTGAAATTGCAAGAGCATTGGATCTTGAATTTGAAAGACAGCAAACCCATCTTGAATTAATCGCGTCTGAAAACTTTACCTCAAGAGCAGTAATGGAAGCCTGCGGAACCGTAATGACCAATAAATATGCTGAGGGGTATCCAGGTAAACGTTATTATGGAGGTTGCGGATGTGTCGATATTGCCGAAAATATTGCGCGTGACCGCGCAAAAGAACTTTTTCACGCCGAACATGCGAATGTTCAACCTCATTCCGGATCACAAGCTAATATGGCCTCTTATTTTGCCTGTTTAAATTATGGGGATACAGTTTTGGGTTTAAACCTTTCTCATGGCGGGCATTTAACGCATGGCAGCCCTGTTAATATTTCCGGAACTTATTTTAAGTTTGTTCCCTATGGTGTTAACAAAGAAACAGAAACCATTGATTACGATGACTTACTCAAATTGGCTAAAGAACATAAGCCCAAAATGATTGTTACAGGCGCGACTGCTTATCCCAGAATTATTGATTTTGAGAATTTCAGGAAAGTTGCCGACGAGGTTGGAGCTGTTTTAATGGTTGATATTGCCCATATTGCGGGACTTGTTGTTGCGGGTCTTCATCCATCTCCTGTTCCTTATTCTGAAATTGTGACTTCAACTACCCATAAAACTTTGCGGGGGCCAAGAGGCGGCCTTATTTTATGTAAAGAAGAATACGCTAAAAAAATTGATAAGGCTGTATTTCCCGGGAATCAAGGCGGCCCTCTTATGCACATAATAGCGGCAAAAGCTGTTTCCTTTAAAGAAGCGGGAACTCCTGAATTTAAATCTTACCAAGAGCAAATCATAAAAAATGCCAAAGCACTTTCTTTGGCTTTAATTGACAATGGGTTCAGGCTCATCTCTGGAGGGACAGACAATCATTTAATGCTTGTTGATTTAAGACCTAAAAAAATTACGGGAAAAGAAGCAGAAAAAGTCTTAGATGAAGTCGGTATTACGCTAAATAAAAATACGATCCCTTTTGATCCTGAATCTCCATTTGTAACATCAGGAATTCGAATTGGAACGCCTGCTGTTACAACTCGCGAAATGAAAGAGCCTGAGATGAAAGAGATAGCAAGCCTTATTTCAAAAGCTATAGATAATAAAGATAATGAAGCAAAGAAAAAAGAACTCCGTGAAAAAGTTAAGGCTCTTTGCCTGAAATTTCCTTTATATTTAGAATAAAAAAAATAAACTGATATAAAGATAAATAAAAATATGATTGAATTTAAAAATGTATCAAAAATATATTCGAATGGCGTAGAAGCTCTTTTTGATATTAATCTTCACATTGGCAAGGAAGAGTTTGTTTTTATTGTAGGGGCTTCTGGTGCGGGAAAGACTACTCTGATGAAAATGCTGTACCGTGAAGAATTGCCGTCTTCTGGCACTGTTATTGTAGATAAAATTGATCTTAGCGGCCTTAAACCAGACCAGATTCCATTTTTAAGAAGGAACATAGGTGTTGTTTTTCAGGATTTCAAGCTGTTGCCAAAACGGACTGTTTATGAAAATGTTGCGTTTGCATTGCAAGTAACTTCGTCTCCACGCTCTCAAGTTAGGCGCCGTACAATGCAAGCGCTCGAACTTGTGGGCATGTTCAAAAGAGCAAATTCATTTCCCGAACAGCTCTCTGGAGGAGAAAAGCAGAGAGTTTGCATTGCCCGTTCTATTGTAAATAATCCGACAATTTTGCTTGCGGATGAACCTACGGGGAACCTTGATCCCGCGACATCATGGGAAATTATGGAACTTTTGGATAAAATCAACTGTAGAAACACAACAGTCCTTGTTTCGACCCACAATAAAAGCATTGTTGATAATATGAAACGCAGGGTTGTTGCTTTGGACAGCGGAAGAATCATACGTGATCAGCAATTGGGAGGATACAGCCACTCATGACCTTTAGCGCGATAGAGTTTTTTATTATTGAGGCTTTTCGGGGCATCAAACGTTCGGGATTGATGAGTGTTGTGGCTATTGCTATTGTTACTATTTCACTTTTTATATTTGGATTGTTCCTTATCTTTATTGCTAATTTAGGGCATATTGTTTCAAACATTGGGACAAGACTGGATATGGTGGCCTATGTTAACCAGGATCTAAGCTTGGATTCTTCTGCCAATCTTCAGCAGGCATTATCTAAAGTACGAGGAGTAGAAGAAGTAAGATATGTTTCAAAAGAGGAAACCTGGAGAAATTTTAAAGAAGATTTCGGGAAAAAACTCTCATTGGATGAGATAATTGATTCAAATCCTCTTCCAAATTTTTACGCAATACGAGTCCGTTCTCCGGAATTATTACCGGCAGTTGCGCAGGAAGTTGCAAAATTTCCTACAATTGATGAAGTTCGTTACAGTGGAAAGCTGATAAAACAGATGGAAAGTTTTGTCGAAGCTGTCCGTATTGGCGGGGCCGGACTTGTTATCTTATTGTTTACTGCCACTTTATTAATAGTTGTTAATACCATAAGGCTCACAGTTTTGGCAAGGTCGACAGATATATATATAATGAAGCTTGTCGGCGCAACGAGTGCTTTTGTTCGATGGCCTTTTGTAATTGAGGGTATTGTTATAGGATTGTTGGGCGGTATAGTAGGTCTTTTTGTGCTTAAATCCTTGTATGAACTTATTATCGACCGGATTCAATCTGCTCTTCCTTTTTTGCCTATAATCCATTCAGGTCCTGTTCTTACATTTATTTATTTTACCGTTGCCATAACAGGCGCTTTGCTGGGAATGCTTGGCGGATATATTTCGGTTTCAAAATTGTTAAAGAGCAAGGAGTAAAGAAATGTTAACTTATCTAAGAAAAAATATGAAGGGAATAATGATTGTAGTTGCAATATTATTTGGCTTTTCCATGTTTTATGGGATTGGGTTTACCGGTTTAAAACAGTTTTCAGATAACAGTAAAAAAACTCAAGGCTTTTTAAAAGTAAACGGCAAAGAAATTAATCCTATGAGATTTAATAACATTTTTTCAAGATTGCGGGCAAATTTTCCTGACAGAATAAACCCTTCGGATATTTTATTTTTACAAAATATGGCTCTTTCTCAAACAATTGATTTTTCTATCATATTGGATGAAGCCCGAAAAACAGTTGGCGTGTCGGGAGGAGAGCTTAACCTTGCTTTGGAGCAAATAGCAAAACAGGAAAAGCTGACTACCGTAGCAGAACTAAAAAAAGCAGTTGAGAGTTCCCATATTCCCTGGGATAAATTTAAAAAGATGATTAAAGATGACCTGCTTGTACAAAAAATGACGAGTCAGATAAATAATTCTGTTATGGTTAGTCCTAATGATTTAAGAGAAATAAGAGCAAGCCATATTTTGGTAAAAACAAAAGAGCTTGCCGATGAAATTAAAAATAAGATACAAAAAGGCGGAGATTTTGCCGCGCAGGCAAAAAAATATTCGCAGGATCTAGGCACAAAGAATAAAGGCGGCGATCTGGGCTTTTTTTCATCCGGTATGATGGTTAAACCTTTTGAAGATATGGCTTTTTCCCTTGCTGTTTCAGAAGTCAGCGAACCTGTAAAAACCGATTACGGGTATCATATAATAAAGGTTACAGACGCAAGATTAAGAAAAATTCAGGGACAAAAAGATATAGAAGCGGCTGTTTTAAAAGAAAAACAGGCTAATGCTTATAAAGAATGGTTTTACAATTTGAAGAAAAACGCGAAAATAGAAATTCTTGATCCTGGCTTGAAAGCATTGGATTTGCGTTTTAAAGGTCAAATTTCAGGAGCAATCAAAGAGTATAATAGGGCAATTTCTTTGGATCCGGGAAATGCTTATTTAAAACTTTTTTTAGGGTTGCTATACGAGGATTCAAAAAACTTAAAACAGGCAATCTTTCAGTATAGGGAGGCAGTTCAATTGGAACCTGCAAATCCTGTTTTGTATATGGTTTTAGGCAAAGCATATATTAAAGACAACCAGAAAGGATTGGCCATTGAACAGCTGAAAAAAGCCTCTCTTATTGCTGGAGACGATAAAGGAATGCACAAGGAGTTGCAGAAGGAATTTGCCGCATTAAAGCTTTCCTCTCTTGCGGCAGGAGAACGGGATGAAATTATCAGAATTGAAAAGAAAGAAGCATTTGAAGAGGAACTAAGGGAAAAAACATCAGACTCGAAAGAAAAAATTGTTATTGATTGAATATCAAGAAAAAAACTGTGATTCTCCTTCGGCAAGGAGCATTTTTACTTGGTCAACAGATTTTCCTTCCGCATAAATTCTTAAAAGAGGTTCTGTCCCTGATGGCCGAAATAAAATCCAGGACTCATCTTTAAAATTTAATTTAATACCATCAAGCGTTTCAATTCTTGCGATATCATTTGATCCGAATTTTTTTGCGCTTTTAAATTTTTCCAGTTTTGGAAGAACCGATTCTCTTTCAATATGAATATCCAACCGGTCGTAATAAAATCTTCCCAGTTTATCCATGATCAAGTTTAAGTTTTGGGAAAGAGTTCTTCCTGTTGTAGCTACAAATTCAAGCAGAAGCAAAGCATTTAAGGATCCGTCTCTTTCCGGTATGTTGTTCATAATCCCGATTCCGCCGCTTTCTTCTCCTCCTATCATTACGCCTCCTTTTAAAAACTCTTCCGCGATATATTTAAAGCCAATTGGTTTTTCTATTATTTCAAGACCATATTCTTTTGCCTGTTTTTCGATAAGCCTTGAGATGTTGAAGGTTTTTATTATTTTGCCTTTTAAATGTTTATTTTCATAAAGATGTTTTAGTAGAAGGGAAAAGATATTATGAGAGGAGATATATGTGCCGTCCGGATCATATGCCCCAATCCTATCCGCATCCCCGTCTATCGCAATCCCAAGTGTTAATTTGTTTTTTTGTTGTGCTTCCCGTGTCGCGGACTTTAAATCTATTAAGTTAACCGGTAACGGTTCCGGATTTACTCCGCCAAATAAAGGATCCCTGTTTGAATTTATCTCATCGATTGTCAAAAGGAGTTCTTTTAGATAGCCGGCTCCGCTTCCGTGCATTGGGTCAAAAACAATTTTAATATTTGCCTCTTTTATTTTTTTTATATCCACAAAAGATGAAATATGTTTAATATAATCTGTTTTTGGATCAAAACTTTCATAATTGGACGATGGTTTAGCGGCGTCGTCAATTCCTTGAGATTTTAATTCATTTTCTACGGCCTGTGTAAATAGAGAAGTCGCCGATCCTCCAAATGATTCTTTGATTTTAAAGCCATTCCAGTTACTTGGATTATGGCTTGCGGTTATCATGATGCCGGCGCCTAATTTATTTGCATTTACAAAATATGACAGGGCAGGGGATGGCAACGATATTTTCGAGTAAAAAGTTTTGATCTTGGCGCCGGCACAAAGTTCTGCGCAAAGGCGCGCGAAATCCTCGGATAAAAATCTGTTGTCATAACCTATGGCAATGCCTTTTTGGCAAAAATCAGTTTTTTTGAAATGTTTTATAAAAGCTTGTGTCACCAGTCGGACATTTTCAAAAGTAAAATCCTTTGCAATTTCTCCCCGCCAACCGTCAGTTCCAAATTTAATATCCTTCTTCATTTTTATCTTCTTTCCTCTCGTCGTCTTCTTCTATATTATTTAAGGTATTAAATTTGTGCAGGTTGCAATCAGATTTTGGTGCATCATTTTCAAAAAACCACGCATTTGTTGTCCTTGTTTTAGGGCAATAAGGAGTTATAAGTAAGCCTGAATCCAGGCATATATTGTAGGAATACAGGCCATTTGGCGGATCAAATTTTAATACCGGCTGATACTCCAATGCTTTTGTCATGAAATTTTTCCACATTCTTGGACATACCGCAACTTCTGCAACCCCTTTCATCGGTGTATTGTCATCATTGCCAACCCATACTCCCGCAACTAGTTGAGGGGTAAATCCTATAAGCCAGGCATCTTTAAAATCCTGTGAAGTTCCTGTTTTTGCTGCCGCAGGGCGGCTTATCTGGCCTTGTACTCCAGTGCCGTTGGAAAGTACTCTTTGCATCATGAAGGTTATTACAGCTGCCACATTTTGATCTATGGACTGCTTGCCTTGTTGTTCGTTTTGAAAAATCACATTACCATTCCTGTCTACAATTTTAGAAATAGCTACAGGTTCGTATTTAATCCCTTTATTTGCAAAAACTCCAAATGCCGAAGTAATTTCCAGCATTGAAACTTCAGATGCGCCAAGCGCTAGCGATAAAGAAGGAGTTAAATGGCTTTTTATTCCCAACCGTTTTGCCATACTTACAACTGATGAGATTCCTACTTTCTCCAGAAGTTTTATTGCCGGAATATTTAAGGATTTTTCCAGCGCGTATTGCAGAGTGACATTTCCGTTAAATTTCCCATTAAAATTCTGAGGGATCCATTTTCCGTAAGGATTCCAGCGATTCCTAAAGACGTCAAAAGTTGTTAGTTCATCATTTATAGTACTGCCTGGGGATATTCCCTTTTCTATTGCTGTTACGTAGACAAAAGGCTTAAAGGCCGATCCGGGCTGTCTTTTTGATTGGATTGTACGATTAAATTGGCTTTTTTCAAAATCCGCGCCGCCAACCATTGCTTTTATATAGCCGTTTCTGGGATCAATAGCCAAAAGAGAGGCTTGTGAAAATTTATAAGTTAGACCTTCCTTTTCAATGAAATATGTAACAGTGTCTTGCGCGGCAACCTGCATATCCGTATCTAATGTGGTGTAAACCCTTAAGCCGCCCTTATTTACAACTTCTTCGCCAAAGTTTTCTATCAGTTCTTGAAAAATGTAATTTACAAAATATGGCGCTAAGTTGCCGAATTTTTTTAAATTTTCAGGATGTATGTTAAGTGGCTCATTATATGCCATTTGTGCTTGTTGTCTTGATATCATTTTTAAATCAATCATTTTAGCCAACACGATTTTTTGTCTGGCTTTAGCCAGTTTCAAGCTTTTATATGGTGAATAAATTTCAGGGCCTTCTATAATGCCGGCAATCATGGCTGATTCAGCAAGAGTTAAGTCTTTGGCATGTTTATCAAAATAAAGGTATGAAGCCGATTCAATCCCATACGCGTTATGCCCGAAATAAATTTGGTTAAGATAATATTCCAATATTTCCTGCTTAGTGAAGCGACGTTCTATTTGGAAAGCCAGCAATGCTTCGGCCAGTTTTCTTATTACAGTTTTTTTACGGGTTAAAAAGAGGTTTCTGGCAAGTTGTTGTGTTATTGTGGAGGCGCCTTCCGATATGCGTCCTTTTAGCAGATTGGAAAAAATTGCCCTGAGGATGCCTCTTGGGTCTACTCCATGGTGTAAATAAAATCTTTCATCTTCTATGGAAACAGCAGCTTTTTTAATAAAAGGACTCATGTATGGGAGAGAAACAATTCTCCGGTTTTCTTCCTGATGAAATCGGGCTAAAGGTTTGTTGTCATCAGAGAAGAGCGTTGTTGCTTCGGATGGCACATATGTTTCCAACGTATCAACTTTTGGCAATGATAAAAGTATTTGTATAAAAAGCCCTGAAAAAACTGCCAACAGAAAAAGAAAAATTACAATTATTTCTTTTGATGATTTCATTTTCTTGAAATATTATAACATAGAAAACTTCTAAAAACTGATAATATCATTGAAAGTTGTCTTGGGGAAAAATTGCTAATTTGATTGTATTAATTTAAAAGAAGTTATACAATAACTTTTGTTATGTTTAAATTAAACCCGAGCCTTGCGATAGTTCTAAGTTTTGCGTTGATTATAATAATTGGCGGAGCTCTTTTAAGCCTTCCTTTATCTTCTGCTTCCAATACTTATACTGGTTTTTTGGATTCTCTTTTTACCGCTAATTCTGCTACTTGCGTTACCGGGCTTGTTGTTTTGGATACCGGAGTTCATTTTTCTTTATTTGGGTTGATTGTTATTATTTTTCTTATGCAAATCGGCGGGTTGAGCTATATGACTTTTTCCACCTTTATTTTTTTGCTATTTAGAAGAAAAATGTTTATTTCTGAAAAGCTCATGATGCAGGATGCGTTGAATATTTATTCTACTCGCGAAGTAGTTTTGGTCATTAAAAAAATATTTACTATAGTTTTTCTTGTAGAGGGAATAGGTGCTTTGATCTTATTTTTAAGGTGGCTTCCTTCACTTGGGCCTAAAAAAAGTTTATTATACGCTGTATTCCATGCTGTGTCTGCTTTTTGCAATGCCGGCTTTGCATTGCCTGCCGGCAATGTCAGTTTAATTCCTTATTGTACTGATATTGTGGTTAATTTAGTTATAACATCTCTTATAATAATTGGAGGAATAGGATTTATCGTTATTTCTGATACATTTAAGAATAAGAGATTTTCTCTTCATTCTAAGGTAGTGATTTTTACGACTATTTTCCTTATAATAAGCGGCGCGCTTCTTTTTTACTTTTTTGAACAAAATAATCCTTCGACGTTGGGGCAGTTGACTTTTTCCCAAAAAATAATGGCTTCTTATTTTCAGGCTATAACTCCAAGAACTGCGGGGTTTAATACTTTGCTTGTTGATAAGTTCTATGTACCAACGCTTCTTTTGACTATTTTGCTTATGTTTATAGGGGCTTCTCCCGGAGGAACCGGAGGCGGTATTAAAACGACAACTTTCTCTATTATTTTGTTTACAATATGGGCTACGCTAAAAGGATTAAAAGATACGATTATTTTTGAAAGAAGAATACCCTTTCAAACTGTTCGGCGGGCTTTTGTTATTGCGGTTCTTGCCTTGTTTTTAGTTTGCGGCGCTGTTTTCTTGCTTGCATTATTTGAAAAGGATAAAACTGTTTTGTCGCTTTTGTTTGAAGTTGTCTCAGCTTTTGGCACAGTTGGACTTTCAATGGGAATAACACCTTATTTAACATCTGTTGGCAAAATTATTATTATGTTATGCATGTTTGTTGGGCGTGTCGGGCCTTTGACTCTGCTTTTGGCTTTTCTTCTGGGTCAAAAAGAGCATAGGATCGAGTATCCAAAGGAAGGAATTTCAATTGGTTAGGAGGATATTAATATGAAAAAGGAACAGTACGCGGTTTTAGGCTTGGGAAGATTTGGATCAAAAGTGGCTCGAGAGCTTTTTTATAGAAAGCAGGAGGTTATCGTTGTTGATAAAGACGAAACAAAGATTCATAACATAAAAGATCATGTAACACATGCTTATGTAGGTGATATTGCTGACGAAGGCGCACTGAAGGAAGCAGGAATTCCCGATTGCGATGCCGTGATTATTGGCGAAAGTTCTGATATAGAAGCAAATATAATGGCTTCTCAAATATGCAAAACAATAGGTGTAAAACAAGTTATTTGCAAAGCGCAAAATACTTTGCACGGTAAAATACTGGAAAAACTTGGTGTTGATCAGATTGTTTTTCCTGAACAGGATGTAGCAATTAAACTGGTAAACAAACTTGTTTCTGACCGTATTTTAGATTATTTGGAACTTGGGGAAAACTTAACTATTGTCAGCCTTAATGTTTTTAGCAGTTTTATAGGCAGGTCTTTGTCTGATTTGGCACTTAGGCACAAATATAATATAACTGTTTTAGCTATAAGGAGAGGGGGGCAAGCGGTTATTGTTCCTACAGGAGACACTATACTTGAAAAAAATGATGTGCTAATTGTGTTTGGCGAAGAATCTTCACTTAAAAAACTTAATTTGGATATAGGGCACAAGACGTGAAGTGTACAGGTAACAGTGTACAGTTTACTGTTTACAGTATGCTATAAAATTCAATAGCCTTTTTATTATTTCTAATGGTGAGGGAGGACAGCCGGGGATATGAAGATTTACGGTTAAAATTTTATTTACCCCTCCTTCAATATAGTAAGAATCTTTAAATATTCCGCCGTTTAATGCGCAATCACCTAGGGTAATTACAAATTTTGGTGTTGGCATGGCATCATATGTTTTCTTAAGGGCTAGGAGCATGTTCTTTGAGACAGGTCCTGTTACAAGCAAGGCATCCGCATGCCGAGGCGAGGCGACAAAGTCTATTCCGAATCTTTGGATGTCGTAAATTGGGTTTGTAATTGCAATTATTTCAGATTCGCATGCGCCGCAAGACCCCGTATCTACCTCTCTTATATGAAACGACCTGCCGAATTTTTTTATTATGGCTGATTTCAACTCTTTGCCTAAAACTGTTATTTCGTCTTTATTAAAAGAGAGTTTTTTTGTAACAAGCCCTTTTTTAAGGCTGTTTTTTAATATGTTTTGCATTATAAGTCATTCCCCGGATAAGAAAGATTAAAGCTTTTATTGCAGACAGGAAAATCAGGCACTATATTTCCAAGAACGGCAAATGTTAATCCTTCCCAATTATGGAGGGATGGGTCAACTATTTTACATCTTTCAATTATCCCATTCTCATTTGTTTTTATCCAAAAAACAAGCGCGCCTCTCCATGCTTCACAAAACCCCAAAGCAACCCCTTTTTTAAGTTCAATGTTTAACGATGGGTTGTTGGCTGTCTCTACTTTGGCTATAAAGCGCCTTATCAAATTCAATGATTCCATAAATTCTCCGATTCTTACATTTAATCTTGCCAAAACATCTCCTTTTTGTTCTGTTATAACTTTAAAGTTTATATCTTTATAGACTTCAGAAAAAATGTTTCTTAAATCAAT
>MEUB01000047.1 GCA_001771535.1 candidate division WOR-1 bacterium RIFOXYB2_FULL_37_13 | reverse complement strand
AACAGGTCGCGGTTATTGCAGCCGCCAAAACAATAAACGGGGTAATCTTAAATATCCAGGAACTATTTTCTGATATAATTTCATCTTTTGACAGGAGCTTTAAAAAATTATAATAGGGTTGAAAGATCGAGGCTCCTTTTCTCATTTTCAAATTATCTTTTATTTTTCTAATAATCCCGCTTATGAGAAGAGAAATAAGAATAAGGATTAATGCTTGGACGATGATAATTACTGGTTTCATATTTAAAATTTCCCCATAAAAATTATTAAAAGCAAAATAGTTGCAAATATGTAAGCTATGTATACATTGATGCTTCCTGATTGTAATTTTCTTGTGATTTTGGCCGTTTTCATTATTAAATCGAGGATAGGATCATATATATATTTGTTAAATAAAGGGATTGTTGATACTTCATGTTTAAAAGATGTCGTGTGGTAAAAAGAATCTTTTACCTTTTCCGTCTTCGTTTGCGGCAATAGGAAAAAACTAAAAGCAAGCCTGAACGGTTTTGAAAATCCCGTAGCCGTATATTCACATCTTGGAGTCAGATTGTAATAACCGCAATCCCATGTTTTATTTGTTGCGACTTTATTTGACCTCAATGTTTTGTGAATTATAAAGTACGCGATTGTTATAATAAGTAAAAACAATAACAAAATTAAAGGAGTTGATAAATATATTGGATTTTTGCTTTGTATAATAAGGGTAAAATTGTTAAGGGCAAAAGATGTATTTAAATGAATGTTCGCAATGTATTGAGAAAGATGCGATAGATATTTAACAATCGGCGAAGCAAGGAGTCCAAAGAGCACGGCAAGTATAGATAAAAATACCATTGAAAATTTCATGCTGAAAGGGACTTCGACTGCTTCTTCTGCTTTCTTGCTTCTTGAAAGGGATAGGAAGGTGATGCCAAAAGCTTTTACAAAACATGCGGCCGCAAGCCCTCCCGTTAATGCAAGAGAAGCGGCGGCTATCCCTAGAAAAACTCTAAGAAATCCTGAACTGTTCAGGGCTCCTAGAAAGAGTGCCTGAAGCGTCAACCATTCGCTTACAAAACCGTTTAACGGCGGAAGGGCGGAAATTGCCATGGCACCTATAAGGAAGCAGGCAGTAGTATAAGGCATTTTTTTTATCAGCCCGCCGAGTTTTTCTATATCAAGAGAGCCAGTTGCTTTGTAAATGCTTCCAGCGCATAAAAACAGCAGACTCTTGAAGATTGCGTGATTTATCAAATGATAAAGACCTGCAATCAAAGCTAATATAGCTAAAGAGGGAATATTCATTTTTAAAAATATCATAGAGGCGCCAATACCGAGTAGGATTATTCCTATATTTTCAACGCTATGATACGCCAATAATTTTTTAATATCATGTTCTATTAAAGCATATACTACTCCTACAATACATGAAATTGCAGCTAGAATTATGACAAGAACTCCCCACCATAAAGCGTTTATCCCCAGAATAATAAAAACAAACCGAAGGAGCCCATAGATTGCCGTTTTTATCATGACGCCAGACATTATGCTTGAAATATGGCTTGGCGCTTGCGGATGCGCGTAAGGAAGCCATATATGGAGGGGGACAATTCCGGCTTTTGTTCCAAAACCGACCAATAAAAAGAGAAATATAAGATTTTTTGTGCCGGAAGGAATCAACTCTGCGGCATTTTGCAGTGCGATAAAATCAAAAGAATTTGAATAATTAAACAGCATAAGAATAGCGGCGGTAATAAAGGTTGTTCCAATATGGGTCATGATGATATAAATTGTCCCGGCCTGAATGGATTTTGATTTTTTTGAATCAAAAACAACAAGAAAATAAGATATTAAAGACATTAATTCCCACATAATCAAAAAGAAAAAACCGTTATTTGCCGTAACAACTCCCAGCATTGAAAAGATAAAACCAAGGCTTAATATCCATGAAAGGGCTATTTTGCGGGAAGAATATTCATTTTTTAAATAACCTATTGAAAAAATAAGAGAGGGAAAAGCGATAATTAAAATGACAAACACAAAAAATAGAGAAAGGGGGTCACATAAAAAAAGGGAAGCAAAACAAAGAGTAGGCATTTATTTTTATTTTAAAACTAAAAGCTTTATTTGTCAAATAAATGAAAGTGACATGCCTCATAAAAGTTGGTATAATTTCCTAAATATGCGAAAAATTTTTTTTTACGATACTACGCTTCGAGATGGAGCACAAACAGAAGGGATTTCTTTTACTGTTAAGGATAAACTTAAAATTACTGCTCTTCTTGATGCCATTGGAATTGACTATATAGAGGGTGGATGGCCAGGGAGCAACCCAAAAGACATAGAATTTTTTAAAGAAGTAAAGAAGTTGAAACTTAAACATGCCAAAATTACTGCTTTTTCCTCCACAAAAAGAGCTAATATTAAAATAGAAGAAGATAAAAATATTCAGACTCTTTTAGAAGCGGATACACCGGTAGTTGCAATCTTTGGCAAAACTTGGGATTTTCATGTGACAGAAGCTCTCAAAACCACTTTGGACGAAAATCTTAATATGATTAAAGAGACGGTTTCTTATTTGAAGAGCAAAGGCAAAGAAGTTGTTTTTGACGCGGAGCACTTTTTTGACGGTTATAAAAATAATCCTGAATACGCGGTAAAATGTTTGAAAGTTGCAGAAGATGCCGGTTCCGATGTTTTGTGCCTTTGCGATACAAACGGTGGGTGTTTGGCTTTTGAAGTTGAAAAAATCATTAAAGAAATTATGCCTAACCTAAAAGCCTCCGTTGGCATTCATGCTCATAATGATTCAGAAACAGCTGTTTCAGTTTCTGGTATGGCAGTTTACTGTGGCGCAAGTCATGTTCAAGGAACAATTAATGGATATGGTGAACGCTGTGGAAATGCTAACTTATGCTCAATTATTCCTATTTTAAAATTAAAAATGAAAACTGATTGCGTGACGGATGAAGCATTGAAGAAGCTTACAGAAATTTCAAGGCATGTTGCCGAAATTGCAAATCTTCCTCAATCTGCCCATCAACCGTTTGTAGGTCGATCCGCTTTTGCCCACAAAGGCGGCATACATGTTTCAGCTATCCTCAAAAATCCAAAAACATATGAACACATACAACCCGAATTAGTTGGAAACGGAAGAAGAGTTACAATCTCCGACCAATCAGGAATTTCGAATCTGATGTACAAGGCTGAAAAATATGGATTAAAGCTTGATAGCAAGTCAAAAGAGGTAAAAAGTTTAATTCAAAAGTTAAAACAATTGGAGCATGAGGGATATCAGTTTGAAGAAGGGGAAGCAAGTTTTGAGCTTTTGGTTAAAAAAACACTTGGGATATATACTCCATTTTTTGAATTGCAAAAATATACGATTGAAATAATTCAAAAAACAGAAGAAAGTTTTACAGTAAAAGCGGCAATAAAAATCAAAGTTTCTGGCAAATCTTATGAGTCGGAAGCAATAGGGGATGGACCTGTTAATGCACTTGATGCCGCATTAAGAAAGGTGCTTGAAGGGATTTATCCCGCAATAAAAGCAATTAAGCTTATGGATTATAAAGTAAGGGTTTTGGATTCAAAAGAGGGAACTGCGGCTCGCGTCCGCGTTATTATCGAATCCTGCGACGAAGATAAATGCTGGGGAACTGTCGGCGTTTCTACAAATGTCATAGAAGCCTCTTATTTAGCACTTGTTGATTCGTTGGAATATAAGTTAGTACAATAGATATTTACTATGTTGTTGTAATGATATAGTAATATGGTTTCTTTGATGTTATAATAGTAAAGTAATATATGAACTATTTTGAAAGTTGGCATGCTAATTTAAGCGATTACCTAAAAGGCTACCTTTATAATGAAGAAGGCGATGCAAAGCCTGTTCGTTTTGTTTTTGATAAATTGAAATCTTATTTGCTCGATTTTGCCGTGGGTAAGTTTGGAGAAAAAATAATACTTCTGCCTGGCATGAGAGGCGTTGGAAAGACGACATTGCTTGCTCAACTTTATTTTTTCGAAAAATATCTTAAATCAGATGAGCATGAAATAGCTCAAAATATAAAAAACAGAATTTATATAACCGCTGATGATTTAGCGTATAACAACCTTTCTCTGAAAGATTTTGTGGGATATTATGAAAAGAAAATAAATTCTTCGCTATCTTTGTTGAAGGATAAAACTTTAATATTCATTGATGAAATTCATTACGATCCCAAGTGGGGAATGTTTTTAAAACGGCTCTACGATGAAGCAAAAGGGCATAAAAATTTACTAGTTTTTGCAACAGGTTCTTCTGCTTTGCTTTTGAAGACAAATACCGATTTAACAAGAAGAAAGATCGAAGAAAAAATTTATCCTCTTTCGTTTTCAGAGTATCTTTATTTAAAAAAGAAAGAGAACGGCAAATCAAGCGCTATATCTTCAACTGTTTTGGGAAATAAAATAAAAGAAAGTATATTTTTCTCAAAAACAGCAGAAAATGTTTTCGAAAAGCTTTCCAACTTAAGCTCTGAAGTCATGGATTATTACAGCAATGTTTCCGATTTTAAAATAGAAATAGAAAAATATTTAAAAATTGGGTCATTCCCATTTTCAATTGAAACAGAAAATGAAATAATAACTTTTGAGAAGATAGGTTCGATATTGAGTAAAGTTATAGAAGAAGATATTTTAAAGCTTAAAAAATTTGATTCTAATACTATTCTTAAGCTTCATAATTTGCTCTACTTAATTGCTTCTTCTTATAATATAAATTTATCAAAAGTAAGCGGAACTCTTCTTTTAAATATTCAAACATTAAGGCAGGTTCTGGATGCTTTTGTAGAATCTGAAATATTATTAAAGATCCCGTCTTTTGGAACCGCTTATTCTCAAGCAAGAAAGGAGCTTAAATATCTATTCCTGTCTTCTGCCATGAGGAATTCTATATTAAAAGGGCTTGTTCCATCGGGTACATCTGGTGCTATGCTAGAAGATGAAAGTGCCCACATCTTTTATCGCGAACTTTTAAAAAATAATCAAGCACAAATGTTTTATGATTCTTCGCAGGGAGGTGCTGATTTTGTCCTGAAATTTATTGATGGCAGAAAAATTATTATTGAAATCGGCAAAAACAAAGAGAGCGTTAACCAAGTTATTTTCTCCTCTAAAAAAATAAAGCCTGATTATGGGATTGTTGTTGGAAGCGAAAAATTGGATTTAATAGATAGATTTATCGTAAAAATACCAATTTATTATTGGATGTTGATGTAGTGCTTGAAAATAAAGTTTATCGGGTTCTTGATGCAAATGTAAACCGCGCGATGGAGGGGATACGGGTGGCGGAAGAGGTTGTCCGTTTTATCCTTGAAGACAAAAAACTTACCCGTCAATTAAAGGCTCTCCGCGGTGATTTAAAAAGAACTGTCAATCAAATCCCAAAAAAAAAACTTTTGTCAGCGAGAAATTCCCTCTTTGATGTCGGAGGAAAACTTTATACAAAAGAAGAGAAGAGTAGAAAATCGATCAAAAGCATTTTTAAGTCTAATATAAAAAGGGCACAGGAGGCTGTGCGGGTTTTGGAGGAGTTTATAAAACTGATTGATCCTAGACTTGGCAAAAGTTTTAAAAGCATAAGATTTAAACTCTACGAGATTGAAAAGC
>MEUB01000046.1 GCA_001771535.1 candidate division WOR-1 bacterium RIFOXYB2_FULL_37_13 | reverse complement strand
TTTCCCCACCGCCTGCGCGGTTGGAAGGGTAGTTTCTTTCTCTGATCCTGACGTCAACCCTTTGTAGTAAGCTTCGGAAGTTCCCGCGCCAACCTGGTCTTTATGAATAAAATAACCGTTGGGCATATTTGTTATGTCAAAATTGGCAGAAACAGATGTATCCGTGATTGCGACCCATAAATTAGTGGTATTTGTGTATGCTCCCGATCCATCGCCAGTTAATACATAAATATCCGGAAGGGAAGAGAGTCCGCTTGGATCCCAGCTTATTTTTACATCGCTTCCCGATCTGGTAATGGAGAGAGAGATAAAACCGGAAGAGGTAAGGAACCATTTTATTGTATTTGTATTTCCGTCATTTGGAGAGTTTGGAGGATCAATAACAGTTGCCCCTAAATTTTCTGAATCTTTTACATTAACATATTGTATCTTTCTTGTTTCCGGAGGGGCTATTTTCCATCTGGTTCCATCAGAAGCAGTACTTCTTAAAATTAAAAGATTTCCCGTTGTTCCTTCTAACGCAGCGTAATTTGTAATTGTTTGTGTCTTGCTTGCTTCAAAACTTAAAACCAATCCGCCGGTAGAGCAAATTAAATTGTAAAATGCCGATTCCCCCAGAATTTGTTGAATATTTCCTGCAATTCCAACCAGTTTTACAGTTCCATTTCCCGCGTTAAACGTCCCCTGATTGTTCCAATCGCCGGTTAGTTCTAGTGTACCTGTTGTCATGTTTAGAATCCCTTCAATTGTCAGGGAGCCGGGCAGGGAAAGGGTTGCGCTGTTTAAATTAAGAGTTGAGTTTTGGGGAATGGTTAAGCCTGCCCCAAAAGAGGGGAAAGCCAGCAGGCATAGTAAAAATAGAAAAGCAAAAGCTCCTGCAATTTTTTTTGCAAATAAGCAAAAATATCTTATTTTTTTGCTCCTTTTCATCAATAATATAATCGACTTTTAACAAGCTTTACTTGTATTGAAAAAGTGCCAATTCCCAATGTCCTGATTTGCTTGACCCAATCCATGTAACAATCTTTTTTTTTCTTAAATTTTTTATATGATACTTGATGCCATCAAGTGTTAATTTTAAAAGATTTGCCAAATCTTCTTTTGTAATATTTGAATTATGTTTGATTGCTTCTACAATCTGTTTCTCTGACGAATTCAGCTTGGGGGTAGTGTTGGGGGTAGTGTTGGGGGTAGTGTTGGGGGTAGTGTTTTTTTTTCTTTTTTCTTTCATAGCTGAAAAGAGTGTAATTAAAGATGTTGATTGACCCGATTTTACTTTTGGATTTTTTGGCTTAAATGGATGTAGTCTATGTTCTTTTATGATTTTATTCCATCCCTCACCCAATTCTTCTATATATTTTACTTTTGCTAATACTTTAGCAATTATTGGGTTTCTTGAATATTGTTTTTCTGTAATATTTTTAGGAGTTATGTCGTTTGGCAGTCCTCCCGGGTTATAAAATTCTATCTTATCAGCAAACATTTTTATGATAATTTTCGTATGCTGATTTTCATAGTCCCTATGGCATATTGCGTTTGTAATAAGTTCTCTTATTGAAAATAATTCGTATTCTGGGATATCTTCTCTTTGTACTTTATAAGGAGATTGTTTTGACATAATTGCGATATGTTCTTTAATGTATTGGTCGCATTTATCAATTTGTTCAAATAAATTTCCAGTAAACTCTTTATAGTCAAGCCTTTCAGTGCTTTCTTCTTTTTCTTTATATCTTGCTAGTGCGATGTATGAGTTCATGAAAAAAGTTTGGGGATTTTTGCCAAATAATAATATGCCGGCATTTGTAGGTTTGCCATCACCAAGGCAACCAAGCGATTCCAATATAGATTCCAAATTTCCGCTGATTTTTTTCTCTGAAAACTTTTCATATAAAGGGACAAATTCTGTTTTTATAAAATTCCAATCCAAATCTTCCAGAGCCGCTTTACTGCAAATTTGTTTATCAAATTGGAGGCTATATTTATGTTTTTCTAAAATTAGATGCTCGTATTCGTCTTTACTCATTCGAACTGTAGACTTTCCGATTCTTTTAAACGGTTTTCCAAATGCGAGGACTAATTTGTCATGAGAAGGAACTACTTCAATGGTAATGATTTTTGTGTTTCCGGCTTTTTTTATGTTTATGCGAGGATGAATCTTAGGATCAATTTCCTGCCTTATTTTATTTGTAAGATTTTCAATTGTACTTTTTCCGATTTCAACTCCAATTATTTGCCCTGAATTTGATATGCCGATAATGATTTTTCCGCCAAAAGTATTTGCAAAAGCCGAAATAGTCTCTACAATCTCTTTTGTTTGCGATAAAGACGATTTTAGCTCTATAGTTTCCGATTCTTCAAATTTCAATAATAAATCTTTCTTTGTCATTTCTTGTTTTTCTTACGGCCTTTATTTCTTTTTTTATATCTTTTTCTGTAATTCTTAAACATCGACCGATTTTTTGACCTTCTTTTAAGGCCTCCAAGAAAGCATCATTTTCTTTTAGCTTTTTCAATTTCAAAAATTCAACAAAGTTAAAAATCTCCGTTTTTTCAAGGATCGTCATAGTTTTTATTTGATCATCAATCAATTCATCATATTTTACAGAATTCACTTTTTCATCAACTCCCCTTATACAAAATTATAACACAATCTTTATCTACTTCCTTATTTCCCCATTTCCCCTTCAAGTTTTTGGAGCCGTTTTTCAAGATTTTGATATTTATCTTCTAGCTCTTTGTTTTTCATGTTTAATTCTTTAATTTCGTCTTTTTGTTTTTGAACAACACTTAATAATATAACACTTAATTTATCATACCGTACAGATTCAGGCTTATCATTTGCTAATACAACAAGTTCAGGAAAAACCTTATAAACATCTTCAGCTATTAATCCAAAATCTTCTTTATTGTTGCTAGCGCTTTTTTTCTTCCATTTAAATTTTACAGGCCTGAGTCTGTCTATTTTATTTTTATCGAAAGTATAATTATTAATATCTTTTTTATATCTTTTTGAAGAAACCTCTTTATACAAAACCTTGTCAGAACCAATTATTACTGGAGATCCACTGGAACTATCAGTAATATTACTAAGTTTTATCTGACCTGAGTCAACAACTACCAAAGCATTCTCATTAAATCTTATAATATCATCTTCAAATTGCAATGAAGCAAGGCTGTCAGAGCTATATTTAATTTCAGGAGTATAAATTTTATTAATAAATGCGCTTCCTTCGACATGTAATTTATAGTTTGAGGAAGGACTTCTGGTTCCAATACCAACGCTTCCTGTATCTGCGTTAAGGTAACTGTCACCACTAGGATTTAATAAGATATCAGGGTCTTTAATAGTACTAGTACTTTCATATCCTACAGCTATCGAATTATGTGCAGTATTCGACGTGTTATATCCGACAGCAAGTGAATTGTTGCCTGTTGTTTTTACATTACTACCAATCGTAACAGACCTGCTACCTTCGGCAGTCGTATTTTGTCCTGTAGCAAAAGACCAGGAGCCTATAGCCTTTGTATTTTGTCCTGCAGCAAAAGACCAGTCTCCCTTAGAATATGTCCCTTCACCTAAAGCCATTGAATAATTACCTTCCGCAGAAGCGTTCAACCCTAAAGCAATAGAACCTTCTCCTTTTGCTTTTGTACGAAATCCCATTGCAACTGATGCATTACCTATGTTGTCATCATCCCATTCGCCAGTAGTATAACCCGCTCTAAAAGCTGCTTTCTTTGGATACCATATTAACATTGAGCCTGAACCTGCTAAAGATAGGTCTTTTCCGCTCCCATAAAGTCCTTTTGCCATTATCCCTCCATCATTATCCAAGCTAAGCTTAAAAATCGGATCAGTTGTCCCAATACCCACATTTCCAGAAACAGCTTCTCCACTTACAAAAAGAATTGGATTAGTGCCGCCAAACCCGATCATTAAGGAGTCGGAGATCGTATTTTTAAAAAGACCTGATCCAAAATTCGCACCTCTTCCTAATATAAAACTATTAACGCCTTCTGCACTAATAATTGAACCTATAGCGACAGCGTTTGTATTGGTTGCAGAAGCATAATTCCCTATAGCAAGAGAATCTTGACCTGTCGCAAGATTCCATCCTCCAAGGGCTGTGGATCGAAGTCCAAGGTTATTGTTATCCCAATAGAGATCATTTGATGCATAGCCTACTCTAAAAGCTGATTTTTCAGGATACCAAGCTAATCTTGCGTAATGAGAAGAATCGTCTACTTGGAATTTTGTTTGCGGTATACTTGTCCCAATTCCAATCATTGTTCCATTGTTATTTTCATCAAAATACAATTTATCATTATAGGAATCATATCTAAAAATATTTCCTTTGTTCCCATTTGCAATAGTAAATTCCTCATTACCGTTTGGTTCGATATTGAAGGTTGAAGAGTGATGCACCTTTAATCCATTTCTAAATGAGGCTTTCCCTGTTGAATCAAAACTTGCAACAGTAGTTAGGTTTGAATTTTTTATTTGAAACGCACTTGTCCCGTTGCTGCTGTCCAAAACAATATCAGCATTTTGCGCTTTTGCCTGACTAGAAAAAACAAGAAAGACTGAAAACCCAACAACAAATATTCTAAATAAATTTTTTTGCATAAAATTACCTCCAACAGATTTTTTATCGCGTTTATAATATCATTTTTGATACATTCGAGCAATTGATTTTCATCTTAATTTACTGTAAACTTTTATATTATGTCAGGTCACAGTAAATGGGCGACAATTAAACGGGCAAAAGCAAAGACTGATGCCACTCGTGGTAAGGTTTTTACCAAAATTATTCGTGAAATAACAACAGCCGCGAAAATCGGTGGAGCAGACCCTGCCGGCAATCCTCGTTTAAGGCTTGTAATCGACAAAGCAAAAGCGGCCAATATGCCAAATGATAACATAAAAAGGGCAATTGACAGAGCTGCAGGACCCGATGCCGCGGCGATGGAAGAGCTGACTTACGAAGGTTACGGCCCTGCCGGAGTCGCAGTCATAATTGAATGTATGACAGATAACAAAAACAGAACCCTTGGAGATGTTAGAACCGTCTTTTCAAAGGGTGGCGGCAATTTAGGAAGTTCCGGATGTGTTTCTTATTTATTTAAAAAACTTGGTACAATTTTTTTTGACAAATCAAAAGTTGACGCGGATGCCCTTTCAATGGAAGCGATCGACGCGGGGGCAGAAGATATTAAACTTGATGACAACAGTGTTGAAATAATTACTTCGCAGGAAAAGTTTGAACAGGTAAGGGATACTTTAAAATCAAAAGGGTATGAACCAGAAAACGCTGAAGTTACAATGATGCCTTCTATGACTGTAGCTTTATCAACCGAAGATGCCCGTAAAGCAATGAATCTTGTAGAAAAGCTTGAAGAACTGGATGATGTGCAGGCGGTTCACTCTAATTTTGATATTCCAGATGAGCTAGTTTAATGAAAAGTGCCAAGGGACAAGTGGCAAGGAATAAGAAGCGTAAACCGATTATTGCTGATTTTCATATTCACACAGTTGCTTCTGGTCATGCTTATTCAACTATTTTAGAATATGCCAAAGAGGC
>MEUB01000045.1 GCA_001771535.1 candidate division WOR-1 bacterium RIFOXYB2_FULL_37_13 | reverse complement strand
CTCCCGGATTATAAAACGGAGAATCGGAATTGTCGGCTATTGCACAAAAAGCTCCACCCATGCCAAGCGGCCGCGCGCCGACTTTGGCAGACAATACATCGATGTCCATGCCGCCCACTTCCGCCACAGACCCAACCGTTAACAGTGTACAGTTTACAGTGTACAGTAAAGACAAAAACATAAAAAACTTAAAGACCAATTTCATAAGCAATAACTCCCTTTTTTATGTTTACAGTTTACAGTGAACAGTGTACAGTAAAAATACAAACACAAAAAACTTGTAAACAAATTTTATTGATTTAATGATCTTATTAAACCTTTCAACATACTTGTTATTTCATAGTAACTTTTACGCAATTCAATATAAAGTTCCTCTTTAATTATTTCTTCTTCAAATAAAATAGTTATCATTGGAATACATTCTCTTGCCGAATTCAAAGATACCCCATAAAAATAAGTCTTCTCTTTTTTTGATTCTTTTCCACTTCCTTCCGCCAAATTATTACAAATAGACAGGGTCGCTCTCCTTATCTGTTCACCCAAAGAAAACTGCAAATTCCTTGGCAGTTCTTTAGTAATGGATAATATTTTTCTAAAAAGTTTTATAGAAAACTGATAAACCGTCAATTTCTCAAAATCAAACTCAAACATATCTTTTTTTTCCTGCCTTTACTGTAAACTGTACACTGTTAACTGTAAACTCTCCCTACTTGAGCACCGCAATTTTCCCCCTGCCTGAAACCGACACACCATTAAGTCTCGCTATTACCTCAAACGGATAAATACCGTTTAGAACCATATCGCCGCGTGAGTTGCGGCCGTTCCACTCTACATCGTTATATTTTTGCCAAATGTTTGAAGATTCTCCGTAGGGCAAGCCGGAAAGCTCGATAACGAGTTTTCCCGTAATGTCATAGATTCTAATTGTCACATCATCCGCGTCTTTGCCCAGTTTATATCTTATCTTCGTTCTTTCTTTGTTTGGGTTAAACGGATTGGGATAATTTGTAACACCACTTAAACTAAGCGGAGGATCGACATAAAACGACCATATGTCGGATGAAGCTTCTGTTGTGGTGTTAGGTGTTGATGTAACTTTCCAATACCAGGTTCCGCGAGACAGCCCTTCATCAAATTCATGAATCGAGTAAGCAATTGAAGGATCAGCGGTCTCTGTAGGATTAGCTTCTGTCTGGGTTATAGTTTTAGTAAATGACCTAGAAGAGACCTCCGGCAATGTCGGCATTTGGCTCACGGTTAACTTATAGTTCTGTACGGATCGAATTCCCTGCCATTTAAAAGTAGGACGAAGCGTTGTAACTGTTGCCCCATCGTCGGGCGATAAAAGAATAGGCTTTGTGTTTTGCGCAAAAGCTTCGACGGATGAGATGAGTTTTACATTATTTAAAGAGGAAGCCGTTACTGTACCGTTGACGGGGGCAAAGTTGGAGGGGATTTTTTGGAAGTAGATCCTGCTTGAAAGTCCAAATGGAAGAGCCCAAGCAACATAAGCATCTCCGTTCGAATCGACAGTAATTGCTGGAGATACACATCCATAGTCAACTCTTGTTGCAATTTTTATATTCGAAGAATTCCCTCTTTTGTAATAAATATTCCCTCCACTTGCCCAAACTGAATGCTGACCTGAAGAAGTTGGACCTGTTGAATAAGAGTCTACTTCAACAGGACCGATAGTTGAGGCTCTACTTATATTATCTTCATATTCATAGGTGCAGGTTCTAGAATATTGGTTATACCAACGATATGTATAAGATACTGTGGTTGTTGCTTTAGCAGTTGCATCAACAACAGGCAAAGTAATTTCAGCATATATTCTATACCATCCAGCATGAGGTAAGTTATAGGTTTTTATTCCCTCATTCCAACTTAGTAATTCAATTCCACTAGTATCTCCATCATATGTAGCAGTATAAAGTTTATGTGCGTGAGCTTGAACTAAAAATATATTTTCTACAGTCCCCTTAAGAACAATTGATGAATTATAGTTCACATAAAACCAATCATTAGCTGAATTCCCAATTAAAAAAAATGGCGTGGTTATAGAACAAGACTTGCCTTCCTCACTATATCCATTTATCCAACTTAATTTTAATTTACTCCCACTTATAGAAATAAAAGGACTATCTCCATAATCAATAGACTGATTGTCCCACAAACCGATATCACAACTTGTATTACTTGAAGAATTGTTTAAACTATCACTTGCCGTTATTTTTAAGCGATAATTTCCTTCATTCACATAATCTCCAGAGTTATTCGTTCCTGTCCAATTAACAGTGTAATTTGGATAACTTCCTGAAACAGGCAAATCTGTTATAAGTGTCCCGTCTGTTGTCTTTTCGATGCGTGCCGTTACCGCCCCCATGGCAGATCCATTGCCATTGCTATTGTTTACACTAAAGCTTAATGATAATGAATTTAAATATGGATTAAATGTTTTATCCTCTGAAGGCGTAATACTCGGCGCAGTAGTATCTCTATAATATATCTTTTGTTCTGTCTTAATCTTCCCCGCCTGATCCCACGCTTTTACATAAAGCGTCCGCACCCCTTCCCCCGGATGGTAAGTCGTCACACTGGTTGCCGTATTGCAACCTGACGAATCATCTAACGGCATGCTGTCCCAGCTATACTTAAATCCTTTATAGCTTAAATTATCTGACAGAGTTATATATATAGGCTTGTTGCTACTATACCATGTATCCGGATTTTGCCCGCTAAGTGTTATTGTCGGTTTTGTATCATCTCTTTTGTAAACTCTCGACTCCTGATACATATTCCCCGCGAAGTCCCATGCTTTGAGATAAAGCGTTCTTTCTCCCTCCCCAGGATGAGAAGTCGTCCCTCCTGTTGCTGTACTGCATCCAGAAGGATCACTCGAAGGCGCTGTATCCCAACTCCACTTAAATCCTCTATAATTCGCATCGCTTAAACTGATTGTGATTTTTTGTTCAGCTTCTGCGCTGTACCATGTGTTTGGAGCTTGCCCACTCCATGAAACATCAACACCATCTGTATCCACAACAACAGGAGTAAAATATTCCCCATAATTCCCTGCTTTATCAACATACTGCACATAAGCCTTCTTCTCTCCATCTCCCACCGTCAAACTCCACGACTTTGTTGAGGCTAAGCTCTCCCAGGCACTATAGCTCCCCCCCTCATTTTTAAACCTCATCATATTTTCTATTCCGCTTAATGTATCAGAATAGGTTAATGCAAGCGCGACAGAAGAAGAATTGATGTAATACTTGCCGCCATTGTAATTGGCAGAAGGGACTGTAACTCCCCCTGAAGGAGGTGCTCTGTCAACAATCGCTTCCCCTGTTCCCTCAACATAATTCCCTGCAACATCTTTTGCGTAAATTTTATAAGCATATATTCCGTCCTTATCACTTATCCCTTGATTCCCCCAAATATTACCGTAAGAAGCATTCGCGGAGAGTGTAACAGTTGATTGAAGTGTTCCTGTTAAAACTCCATCTTTTAAAATATCGATCGTAACTTCAACTGTGTTTAAATTGTCCGCAACAGAATATGAAAGGGTCGTAGTATCTTTTACGCCGGAATTATCAGGCGAGAAAGCAGACTCACTTAAAATATTATTCGAAATTAAAGGCAGTATATTGTCTACATACACCATATGTGAAAATAGATTGTTGTACGCGCTATTACCCGCGAAATCTTTTACATCGACTTCTATTTTATACATTCCGTTTTCTGCAAAATCAGAAGGAGTTAATTTGTCTGTTCCTGTTCCGCTCTTTCCATCCCATACAACATAAGTGTCAACAGCTGGATATACAGGTTCATCCTTTATAATGGTCCTTATCAAATTTCCTGATGAATCATAAACTCTTACCGTATATATTCCAATTTTTTCAGAATTACCAGTTGATTTTGCCTCAATTTTTTCAGGAGGAGCCGTATCCTCTGGAGTTGATTCAAGCCTTACTCTAAACCAGAATTTTGTCGCCTTATTAACTCCATTTCCGTTTGGTCCAAAATAATACGGATCAGGATTTATCTTCACGCTTTCGGGTTCCATTACATACAAAACATTGTTCTGTATCCAAACAGTTCCGCCATATTTATATTCCGTAACATTCCCAGCCTTATCTTTTACTTCTACTATAAAAGCATATTTGCCAGAATCCGAAAACCCGTCACTATTTGAATCGTAAACTGCAACAGATGTTCTGCCATCCCAAATGTTATTATGAGCTCCGCTTTCCATCCAGGTTCCGGATATTAAAGTCGCGACTCTCTTTGATTCCACAAAATCACTTTTTGTATAACTTGTCTGCTCGTTTTCAACTTTGTAAACTTTTACCGTTACATATCCATATTCAGTTGTTTCATAATGTAAGCTTGTAGAGTTTGGCCTGTCGCCTGTATCAGAAGGATCGGCATTTGTAAAAAATGGACTCGGGCTTGCTATTAAACCAGAATCAGTCTTGGGATCCGCTATTATTACAGTTGGGTTTGTTAAGTCAATTACAAAACTCTCGGAAGAAGAAGAAGTTTCCTTCTCCCCAAGATTACCTGCAAAATCATACCCTGAAATTTCGATTGTCGCATTCCCGTCAATATCACTGCCAGTAACAATATATTCCGCCTTGTATTCATACGGTACACTGTAAACTGTACACTGTACACTATTCACAGCCTTTCCGTTTATTTTAACCTCAGGATCATATTTTAATCTTTCAGAGCCTTGAAACGTCATCTCAACATTGGAGCCCTCTTTCGCGTATTTGCTAAAATCAGGATTATCAACTGTTGATGAAATGTTTGAGAATACAGGTTTTACTGTGTCAATTATTAAATCATTAAATATTTGATTGTTGGAATTTAGCGCTTTGTCCTGTGTGTAAACTTTCACCTCACAAGTCCCGTCGTTTATTCCGTTGGAGCTTGAAAGAACGGTGTACGAAGAAGAACACAGACCACTGATCATAGACCACTGACCACTCGAGATAATTGTTTGTGGAGTTGAGGAATATTGAGTAACTTCAAGGGTCGGCGCCGATTTTAGATCCTCTGAAACATCAAAACTGACTGTCACCTCTCCTGCCTTGGCCGGATTTTGCGAGTATGACAAGTTTGATATCTGCGGGCTCGTTTTGTCGATTACGAGAGAATTGTTGTAAGCCTGCGATTTTGTATTTCCTGCCAAGTCGGTAACATTTACAGAAACAGCCTTTTCCCCATCACTATCTGATTCTGACACTATATAATAGTAGGAATAGTCTATTCTGCTTTCCGAGTAAACAGTTTTACTATCTTTAATCGCGGCATTATTCCCCACAGAAACAACAGGATCAGTAAAAAGCTCTTCTGAAACTGAAAAATCGATAAGGACTTTATTTCCAAGTTTCGCGTAAGCAGTACTTTCTGCCCCTTTTCTGTTTTCATAAACATCTATACCAACATTTGTTATTGATGGCAAGTTTGTATCTATTGATAACAAATTTGAATCTTGATAAGCAAAACTATTTCCCGCAGGATCAGAGCTGGAAATATTAACAACAGCCGCTCCCTGATCATCATTTGCCGTTACATCATAACTGTATCCATACTGTACACTGTACACTGTTAACTGTTCACTCTTCTTTGTAAACTGTTCACTCTGTTTTATGGCAGAATTGCCGTTTATTTTGACAACAGGGTCACTTTCTAGCGGCTCTGAAACAGCAAACAGAATCTCAACTGTCCCCTCTTTCGCAAAGCTTGGTGTTATCTCAACATTTGATACAGTAGGAGTAATTGTGTCTATTGTTAAAAGAGATCCCGATTCATAACTGCTAACATTGGAAGCAAGGTCGACAACTTTGATAGAAATTTCTGCCGATCCCTGATTATCGATTGTTGTTACATCGTAATTATACTCATACTGTACACTGTAAACTGTAAACTGTTCACTTATTTTTTCCGCCTTGTTCCCGTTTATCAAAACCTGCGGATCATTTTTTAGTTTCTCAGAAACCGCAAACCCAATAATAACGCTTCCTGCTTTTGCCAAGCGAGGCTTCACATCAACATCTGATATTTGCGGAATCGTTACATCATATACAACTGTTTGGACATTACTAAGCTGACTAATATTTCCGGCAGCATCTTTTGCTTTTACCTTGATCTCATTACCACCAAGATTAAGCGTTATTGTTTTATTAAATGTCCCGTTAGCTAAAGTTTCTGTCGATCCAACAAGCAGATTATTATTGTAAATATAAATAGAAGCATTAGCTTCAGCAGTTCCTGTTATCACCTGTGATCCAACATTCGTATAATCCGGCAAATCATTAACAACCGGCACAATTGGAGAAACACAATCTATAACCAACAAATCATCAGAACTATAGGTTGTTGAATTATCTGCTAAATCTCTTATATTGATTGATATTTCAGCCGATCCCTGATTATCGTTTGTCGTTATATCGTAACTGTATTCATACTGTACACTGTAAACTGTAAACTGTTCACTTATCTTTATTCCCCTGTTCCCATTTACAGTCACCACAGGATCATTCCCTAACGGTTCAGAGACTGTAAAACTAATCATCACCTGTCCAATACTCGACAAGGATGGATTAACTTCAACCTCAGATAGCTTGGGACTTTCAACATCATAAACAATAGTCTGACCATCACTAAGCTGACTAATATTTCCAGCAGCATCTTTTGCTTTTACCTTTATTTCATTATTTCCAATATTAAGTACTATTATTTTATTGAAAGTTCCGCCGGATGAAGTTTCCGTCGAGCCAACAAGCAGATTATTATTGTAAACATAAATAGAA
>MEUB01000044.1:28866-29047 GCA_001771535.1 candidate division WOR-1 bacterium RIFOXYB2_FULL_37_13 | reverse complement strand
ACTCCTTGGATGGTTTGGCATACAGATTTTTCTGAAACGAGAAGAAGATTGAACGAATTCGGGTTACATCCCCTAGAAATTGTTCTGCATTGGCAATAGCGCGATATTTTAAATTCAGCAGAACAGGTAATTTTTCTTCATCAAGCTCCTCTACTCCCTTTTCTTCATATTTCGAAAGTAC
>MEUB01000044.1:28627-28837 GCA_001771535.1 candidate division WOR-1 bacterium RIFOXYB2_FULL_37_13 | reverse complement strand
CTAAGTCTTCAAAAATCTTATCTTTTGCTTGTTCTACCCGTTGAACCCTTGAAATTGTCGGATTTAAAAAAGAGATGTAATTTAACACATCAAATAAATCACTTTGCTCAGCATCTATCATTTTTTGCAGAGTTTCCAGTTCATCTTTGCCAAAACCTTTTTCTGCGATTTTTTCTAAAAATGCTTTGCGGGTTGTCGGATTTGACCAAA
>MEUB01000044.1:22646-28582 GCA_001771535.1 candidate division WOR-1 bacterium RIFOXYB2_FULL_37_13 | reverse complement strand
CAAACATATTATTCATAAATTCCTGAACGGAAATTGGTTTACCGTCAGCACCCCAAAAAGAGGTAGAAATCATATGTTTTATCTCACGCTCTTTACCATCCCGCAATTTGATTCTTAATTTAGTCCTTGGAGGTTGTGGTGGCTCTTTCGGACATTGACAAGGTATTTTTCCACAAATAGGACAAACTTTTGGTGGTGTTGGGGGTTTAGGAGGATCATCAGATGTATCATCAATTGGCTCCCCGTCCCATTCCGGATCAAAAAAATGCTTGTAAGCATTTACAAAATCATAAATCGTAAAATATTCTTTACCATCAAAAAGCCTTGTTCCACGACCTATGATCTGTTTAAACTCAATTATAGAATTTATGGGACGCATCAAAACAATATTGCGAATATTGCGGGCATCCACGCCAGTTGAAAGTTTTTGTGAAGTTGTAAGTATTGTCGGAATTGTTTTTTCATTATCCTGAAATTCCCGCAAAAACTGCTCTCCTCTGAGCCCTTCATTTGCGGTTACACGAACGCAATAGTTAGGGTCACTGCTTTCCTTCATCTGGTTTACCAAATCACGCACGGCTAAAGCATGGTTTTGATTTGCACAAAATATGATGGTCTTTTCTTTTTGATTTATCTCATCAAGTGCGATGCGGATCCTTTTTGCTTCACGCTCTTTAATGATAATAATCTTGTTAAAATCAGGTTCCTCATAAATTCTGTCTATTTCAACTTCCCCTTCTATGATCTGATCATCGGAAGTGTATACATAATCATCAAGCGTTGTTTGAATTCTTTTAATCTTAAAAGGAGTTAAAAACCCGTCATTTACACCCTCTTTAAGCGAATAAATATAGACAGGCTCACCAAAATATTTATAAGTATCAATATTATCTTTTCGTTTTGGAGTAGCAGTAAGTCCAAGCTGGACTGCTGGAGAAAAATATTCCAAAATCCCTCGCCAAGTGCTTTCATTGTTTGCGCCACCGCGGTGACACTCGTCAATAATAATAAAATCAAAGAAATCCTCAGGATAATCCCCAAAATATGGAGTATCATTGGAGCCACTCATGAAAGTTTGAAAAATAGTAAAAAAGACGCTTCCGCTTTTTGGGACTCCCCCTTTTCTGCGGATATCTAAAGGGTTTATGCGAACAAGGGCATCTTTATCAAAGGCTGAGAAAGAATTGAAAGCTTGATCAGCTAAAATATTTCGATCAGCTAAAAATAAAATCCTGGGTCTGCGAGCGCCATCGCGCTTTAAGTTCCATCGAGTTTGAAAAAGTTTCCATGCGATTTGAAATGCGATAAATGTTTTGCCTGTTCCTGTTGCCATTGTCAAAAGGATTCTGTCCTTTTCTTCAGCGACCGTATTTAAAACATTATTTACGGCAATTTCCTGATAATATCTTAGTTTTTTTCCGCTCCCTCCGTCTTCAAACAAAATGTTATCAAATTTTTCTTTCCATTCGTTTTGATAGGAGTATGTTTTGTTCCATAATTCATCGGGGGTTGGGAACTCGGCAATTTCTCTCTCTTTACCAGTTTTCATTGAGATTTCATAGATTTGTCTGCCATTGGTGGAATAGGTATAATCAATTTGAAGTCGTTGAGCGCAAGACTTAGCTTGAGTTACTCCTTCTGAAACTTCTTCATCATAAGCTTTAGCCTCAACTACGGCAATTTTGCGATTTTTATAAACTAAAACATAATCGGAGACTTCGGGTTTGGATCTTTTTCCTCCGATTTGAATCCTGCCGTCGGTGATGCGGAACTCACGAAGAATTTTTGAGCCTTCAACGACACCCCATCCGCTCGCTTTAAGCTTTGGATCAATATATTCTGCTCTTGTTTCTGCTTCGTTCATAAGTTTATTTTACTATAATCCCCCACTAAAAGCCTTTTGCAGTACCGATTTTTTCAGCTCTTCCAAATCTGCCAATTTTTGCTTATAAATCGCTTCTAGCTTGCGGATTTGAGCAGAAAGGAAATCGAGTTTTGCGACGATGGATTTTTGTTGAGGCAACGGGGGCAGTGATATTGCAAGATCAGATAAAATCCCTTGATTCAGGTTACTCATAGTTGTACCTATCGAAGCTTTTAAAAGAGCTTCTTTTGACTTATCCGAACTCAGATAAGTATTAATGAATTTTTCATCGGCAATATTTTTGAGTCGAATAACTAAACTACCGGTACCACAAAGCCAGCCAACTTCATTATCTGTGACAAGAGCACATCTTCCCATTTCACCTCTACGAGCCATTACAATATCGTTTTTCCTTAACATGTATTTTTTCAAGCGCAAAGTTGGCTTCGCAGTAATCATGGTTTTTTGCAATGGTATTATTTTCCCACTAACGATATTTTGAGGATTAACAACTGGTGTTCCGACTTCAACATAATCCGACTTATGCAACATACTACCGAATGGACCTGTCATCATTTCAGATGCTATTTCCCCTAACTTCTTCTCCTCCCATCCCTTTCCCTGATTTGCGAAGAAACTCTGCAAATAAGACTCAAAAAGTTCTTTGGCATTTTGAAGGTTTTTTTCGGCGTTTTCTTTCGCTTTCGCAATATGCCCAAAGACTTCGCCTAGGATTTTTACGATGCGGTGTTGGGTGGGGAGTGGTGGGAGGGGGATTTGGATTTCGAAAAACTTTCTCATGTTCGCTCTAGGCATTCTCGCCCCTGTGCATGTGGCATTAATTCTTCTAACTATTTCATCGCAAGTCAGCCAATAAAATAAATATTTTTTATACAAACTATCGTTAACCTTTATTGGGAAAATTTCAGTCGAACAATGTCCCTCAAAATTAGGCAAGAAAACTTTATTAAGATACGGTCGCAATCTCCCATATAATATGTGACTTGAATTAAAATAAAAAGTTAAGCTCTTTACTTCTTTGGGAGTCAATGAGCCAATAAAATGTCCAGTATTCGATTCAATATTCTCCATGCCAACATAGGTTAAATTTCCGATGCTGTTTTTAATTTTTTGCATTTCACAAACTTCACCAAGTCTTTTTATTTGCCAGTTAGATCCCATCTGTTTTTTTGATTGATTAGTTTTCATAATTAAAATGTGATATATTTCGGCTTCATCTCTTCCGCAACTTCATCCTACACTTGAGCCCTTGAGGAAGACACAGGTGAGATTAAGAAGTTTTTCACAAAATCAAACTCAGTTGGCCAATCTGTAGTTGCTATGGCCCAATCATACGCTTGTTTAATTTTTTTAGAGCTGTCAGAGCTAAACGTAAGACTTGGATATTTATTTTTTAAAACGCTTTCTAACTCCTGCACTAACTCAATACCAAAATAGGCTATTAGTGCATCGTTTAAAATTGGTGGGGTATTTTCGTTGTCTTTATCCCACACCGAAAAGCAATTCAACCCCAATAACTTACAAACTCCAGTAAAATAAAGAACTCCAGTTTTTCCTGAACATTCAACTATCGAAACACCTTCTTTGTTTATATCTATATTCCACTTTTCTTTTGCTAGCGTCTCAAAGAGAATTTTATCTGGAGGACCTTCCACCAAAACAATCTTTTTTGCAAAAAACAGTTCATTCCTATACGGATTGAAGTGTGAATAAATTTGATATTCTCTTTCTTTTAGAAAATCTTCTGTGATGACAGGATAATCTTTTTTAGCCACAAAAGTGCCACTGGTCTCATTTTTTTGTAAGATTTCAAGCTCATGTGCACGGTGAGCACTCACAAAATTTGGATTATGTGTTGTGTAGAAAATCTGGGTTTCTTTAGATAATTCTTGAAAGCTTTCATAAAGTGCTCTTTGCGCCTGAGGGTAGAGGAATATTTCAGGCTCTTCAATGCCGAATATAACTTTGCCACCCATTAGCTCTGCGTATGTCTGAAAAATAGAAATTAGAATCAAATTCTGCAAACCACTGCCTAAATCTTCAGCATCAAATATTTTATCACTTGTCTCAGTAACCTGAATTTGCAATGTCTTATAGAACCAATTTAAATTATAGATATTCAATTCTGGTTCAAATTTATTGGCAAGACCTATGCTGTTTTTTTGACAATGTTTTTTAAATGAATCTACAAACTTTTTAAAAGTTATTAAATTAGGATGGAAATCATCCTCAATAAAATCTTTAGCAGGTTGAATTTTATCTTTTAAATCATTTTTCAACCGTGCCTCGCCACCCATATATGTAGATATATAGTTTGAATGGATTTCCCTCATCATCTTACCTAAAAGCGTCCAATTACTAACTCTCATTTGGTCAATGAGATCTCTTTGCGATGGGATGTAAATAAAATGACACAACTTTTTAAATTTATCTTGAGCATAAAAAGTTAACCCACCATTAATAGTAGTTTTTGCAGATAATTCTGGAGTAAGCCTCATTTCAAGCTTAATACTTTGTACACTTAAAGTTGCCCCATTATATCCACCACCAACAACATTAACTGGATTTGTAAATATAAGTTCAATTTCAATGCTTTGTGATGGATTATTGAAAAGCTCTCTGGCAACTTTTGCTTTAGTTGTCCATCCTTCACCTAAAACAAGGTCTATAGCTTTTAGTACATTTGTTTTTCCAGTACTGTTTGGCCCAATGAAAGCGGAAAGATTCTTAGGAAATATTTCCAACTCTTTTATTGATCTAAAGTTTTTAATATAGATTTTTTTTATCATATCATTGAATTATTTTTCTTCCCCAACGACTTTATATCCGCTTCCAGTTCTTTTATACTATCTTCCCGTTCTATTTTTCGCTGTTCCTCTTTAAATCCATCATATTCTTTTTCTGATTTTACAATCGCAATTTCATGGGAAATTTTTCCGGAATGCGTCAAAATTTCTTTGCCACTCATCCTCAAAATAATATCAAGCCGTTCTATCCAATCAGTCATTTTCATAGGCATTTGCGCTTCTGCCATGGTTTCGGCAAAAGCCAAATATTGTTCAACCAACAAACTAAGTGTTTTTATCTCCTTTTCATTGAGATAATTTTTGGCAATGCTCACATCTTTTTTCGTGATAGCTTTTTCATCTTTTCCATCAAAAGACTTCATCCCCAAATAAGGAAGCGTATGATCAGATCTTTTGTGCACCAACTCTGCCGCTGTTTGTTTACTTATCGCCCAAAGTAGCTTGTTTTGCACTATCTTGAAAAATTCAATCGTCCTGTCATCTTTTGGATCATAATCGATACTCGTGGTATAAATATCTTTTATTTTTTGATAAAAAATCCTCTCCGAAAGCCGAATTTCTCGAAGTCTCGCTTGGAGTTTATCAAAATATTCTGTAGATTTTCCTGTTTTTATTTTTTCTTCATTGAGCGAGAAACCTTGGATCAGATATTCTTTTAGTCGCTCTGTTGCCCATTGCCGAAATCTTGTTCCTTGCGATGACTTTACGCGATATCCTACTGCAAGGATAAGGTCAAGATTATAGTAATTTGTTGAGTAATTTTTCCCATCACTGGCAGTTGTTCGGAAATTCCGAACAACTGAATTTTGATCCAATTCCTCTTCCTCAAAGATATTTTTTATATGTTCGCTGATCGTCCCTTTTGCTTTCCCAAAAAGCTCACAAAGTTGAGACTGTGAAAGCCAAACGGTTTTTTCTTTTAATAAAACATCAACGGAAATTTTTCCGTTTGGAGAGGTATAAATTAAAATATTATTATGCTTATTCATATTTTCTCTTTAATAGCGACCAAAATCTCCCCACCCTCCCTATCCAACCTCTTCATCTCCGCCAAAATCTCCTTCGGTTCCCTCAAAACAACCTCATCTTTTTTATTAGGATTCTTAATCGATAAATCAAAAGTAACTTTGTCTATACTTTTAACATCCATACTCCAGGAATTAGCGCTATCTGCCTTATTCTTCTGCAATTTTACAAATTCAGACAAGTCGTTTTCATTTAATGGATTCCCCTTGCCAAGATTG
>MEUB01000044.1:0-22629 GCA_001771535.1 candidate division WOR-1 bacterium RIFOXYB2_FULL_37_13 | reverse complement strand
ATAGAACCAGATTTTTTTGGTAGGTGCCCCTTTTTCAAAAAACAAAACGACAGTTTTAACACCAGCCCCCTGAAAAGCGCCACCAGGAAGATCAAGCACTGTATGAAGATTGCAACTTTCTAAAAGGAGTTTACGCAAACTAACCGAGGCATTGTCGGTATTGGAAAGAAAAGTGTTTTTGATTACAACACCTGCCCTTCCCCCTGCCTTAAGAATCTTTATAAAATGCTGAAGAAAAAGAAATGCGGTTTCACCTGTCTTTATAGGAAAATTCTGCTGGATCTCTCGTCCAATCCCCGCTCCAAACGGCGGATTTGCCAACACAACATCAAAACGATCTTTTTCCTGAATATCATTGATGTTTTCAGAAAGAGTATTCATGTGCCTTATGTTTGGCGCTTCAATCCCATGCAAAATCATGTTCATTATGCCAATAATATAAGCTAGTGACTTGATCTCTTTGCCGTAAAAGGTCTTGTTTTGAAGCGTCTCCAGCTGGCTCGATGAAAGCTTTCCCCTGTTTTCAATAAGATAATTAAAAGCCTCCACCAAAAACCCTGCACTCCCACAAGCCCCATCATAGATCGTATTCCCAATTTTAGGAGCAACAACTTTAACGATAGTTTTGATAAGAGGTCGCGGGGTATAATATTCTCCACCATTCCGCCCAGCATTTCCCATGTTCTTAATCTTGGCTTCATAAAGATGAGACAGCTCATGCTTTTCTTCATAAAGCCGAAAATGCATCCCATCAACAATATTTAAGATTTCACGCAATTTATAACCGCTTGAAATTTTGTTTTTGAGCTCATGAAAAATCTCACCAATTTTATATTCAATAGTATTCGATTCTTCAGCTCTAAATTTTTTAAGATATGGAAAAAGCTTATTATTTACAAAGTCTCTTAAATCATCGCCGTCTAGAGCTTTATTATGGTCTAATTTGCCATCTGTATTTTTTGGACAAGCCCAACTATTCCATCGATATTCAGGAGAGAGAATATATTGATACTTTTTACCAGCAAGCGCCGCTTCGGTCTTTTTGGTTTCTTCTAAGTCGTCAAGATATTTTAAAAATAGGATCCAAGAGGTTTGTTCTACATAATCAAGTTCAGTTCCACAACCAGAATCAGTATGCAAGATATTATCAATATTTTTGAATGCTTGTTCAAACATGGAAGCATTATACAACTAAAAAAGAACCTCATAAATGAGCAAAAGAAGGTTTGCGATTATCTATTTCAAAATCAAGCCCTAATCTAAGTTTTTTTCTTTTTTGAATAAAAAAATCTATCGCTTCATCAATTTTCTTTGCAGGGAATACTTGCTCAAAAGATTCTTTAAGATCACCTCCAACTGCTATTTCACCGTTCTCAAGCTCTCTTATATATAAACAATCAAACACGCTAAAGGAAATCCCGATTCCAGTTTTTAACGCGATTTTTATGGATTTTTTAATGATTCGTTTATATTTTTTTTATTGCTATAGCGCATAAAGATCTGCTTGAAATATGCTTTACCGTATCATTGGGACGTTAATTCCTTAAATTGGCCGCATTACAACTATTCCTAATTGAATTGAAAGACTAAAATCGGTTGTTTGTACATGGTAGGAATTCTCACGATGTCGTGTCTGGCAAATTTTAGCACAGGCCATTTTTTTGTCTTTGCCTATAATTGCAAAATTTATAATCCCTCCACCCCATAACATCTTTAAAAAATCATTTACTACTCCATCATTGGACTCAAAGAAAAGTTTTGCAAATGGAAACTCAACATACAATTTTTTTCTCGATTCTAATTGCACAATAATATACTCTAAAGAATCAAGAGTATCCCTATCGAAGTTGGCAGTTAAACATCCAACCTTTTCATGCTTTTTTAAATTATGATCAATTATTATTCCCATGGCTTCTACAGACCTATAACTTACAAGTCCAAATTGATATCCATCTTTTACGCAATTAAAGGGCGCTAAAGCTCTAAATCTTTCTTCGTTTTCATTTCTTCGAGCAAACACCCCTTCTAATTCCTCAAGATTTAAGCCCCTAACAACATCAGCCGCTCTTAGTTGATAACCCTTATAAAAAATTCCTGTTTCAAGATGGCTTCCTCTTAATGTTTTTGGCACTCTTACAGTTCCACTTCTTTCCGCGACCTAAACAGCTGATGTTAAGATTCTTCCGCTTCTTACAATTTTTGAGTGTGATAACAATAATGAAATTGACATTGTTTTTTCCCCTTATTTATATAATAGCACATTTCGCGGGAGCCCAACCACATCCTAATCTCCTCTCATAAAAATGGCTCCCGCTTATATTGATTCTCAGCAATTTTCATGCCAACAAATTAGAGCGTAGAAAGTGGAGCTTGTAGAGTAGAATTGCAGTGAAAATCGTCAGTTTAGAGGCAGAAGTGACGAACATTGCATAGCTTCGTTTGGGAATTTTATTTTAATTTCTCTTTACGTAATAAATAAGAATTGCTATAATTCATCACACATGAAAAAAAGAATGTCCCTTCGTATGTTTAATAAGGAGGCATAATTATGGAAGTAAAAGCTGTACAATTTCCCGAATTAGACGAAGAAGGAAAAGGAATAAGAATCGGAGAAAGCACCCTTTCCGATATTCCAATTGAAGTTAAAGCGGAACTGGGGAAATCCAAGCTGACTCTGCGGGAAATACTGGAAATAGCAGAAGGATCAATAATTGAACTTGACCGTTTGGCCGGTGAACCTCTGGATCTGAAAGTGGGTGGATCTGTTATCGCGCAAGGTGAAGTTGTGGCTATTGATGATAACTACGGTATTAGGATCACAAACGTTTTATTGAAATAATAAAAAGGAAAAAAACATGACCTATGAAGCAATAACCTTCCAACAAGCCCCTATTATAACTTTTGGTTACATAGTCCAAATCATTTTATCTCTGGCAATAGTAATAGGTTTAATTTATATATCAGCAAAATATCTCCTTCCAAGGCTACAGCAAATGACGCCAAACGGTAAATTTATGCAAGTTACAGATAAGATGGGACTTGAGCCGCAGGCAACTCTCTATACGGTCAAAGCAGGCAGCCAGATTTACCTGATCGCGGTAAGTAATAAAAATATAACACTGATTGACAAATTTAAAGAAGGAGAAATAGGTTGAAAAAAATCTTCTTTTTGGCCTTTTTTCTTGCGTCAAACACCGCTTACGCGGCAACACCGGCAGCGGGACAAATAAATGTAAACGCAATAATGAATTCTCCACAATTTTCATCAAGCATCCAAATGATTCTGGGGATATCTCTCATTTCACTCGTCCCGTTTTTTCTTATTTCTGTAACAAGCTTTTTGAGGATTATTATAGTTTTTTCTTTACTGAGAACCGCGATCGGCACCCAGCAGGTACCGCCAACTTCGGTTCTTGTCGGAATAGCATTTTTTATGACCCTTTTTATTATGAATCCCGTATGGCAGGAAGTCAACAAAAAAGCTGTTGAGCCATACAATCATGGGAAATATACAGAAGTGCAAGCCTTTAACGCGGGAATGGTACCGCTAAAAAGTTTTATGCTGAGACAAGTTAGAGAAAAAGATCTTGCCCTTTTTGTTAATTTTGCAAAAATCGAACCGCCAAAAACAGCAGAAGATGTCCCAACATATGTCGTAATTCCCGCTTTTATGCTTTCAGAACTCAAAACTTCGTTCCAAATTGGTTTTCTACTGTTTATTCCTTTCATTATTATTGATTTAGTGGTCGCCAATATATTGTTATCACTCGGGATGTTTATGTTGTCTCCTGTAATGGTCTCTTTGCCATTTAAAATATTACTGTTTGTGCTTGCAGATGGATGGAATTTAATAACCCGCGGGCTCCTAATGAGTTTTAGGTAAGGAATAAAACTATGAACCAGGATTTTGTCGTACAGGTAATGAACCAGGGAATAACAACTGTTCTTATCTTATCTATGCCTGTAATCGGAGTCGGTTTGCTGGTCGGATTCGTGATAAGCTTGTTTCAAGCCGTAACTCAAATTCAGGAACAAACTTTAACTTTTGTCCCCAAGGTTGTTGCCGTTTTGCTGTTGATCGCTTTAACCTTTCCCTGGATCATGTCAATAATGGTTGATTTTACGACAACCTTGTGGGCAAATATCCCGGCAATGGTTAAATAATAATGATTATCGCAATTCCTCAAATTCAGATTTTTTTCTTTATCCTTGCAAGGATAGCAGGTCTTTTTATTCAAGCCCCTGTATTGTCGAGCAGATCAATCCCCATGCTGGCAAAAACAGCGCTTGCCGTCTGGATTGCGATTATTCTGTGGTTTATAGTTCCTGTAAAAATAGAACTGATTCCGCAAACAATGATGGAATTCTTCTCTCTTTTAATAGTTGAAGTAGCTCTTGGGTTTACAATCGGATTCACCTGCAATCTGTTTTTCCTGGCGGCTCAAAGCGCAGGCCAGTTTATAGACTTGCAAATGGGATTATCCGTATCTCAGTCGTTTGACCCAATCTTTGGCGCGGCAATTTCAATTATGGAAAAGTTAATGCTTATGCTTGTGCTTGTCATATTTTTGATAGCAAACGGGCATCATCTTCTGCTTGCCGTCATTCAAAAAAGTTTTGAACTGATCCCAACACCGGCAGTAATAAATTTTGCCTCACCAAGTTTTGTATCAGAAATGATGGGGCTTGGAAAATCACTTTTAAGCATATCCCTACAATTGGCAATGCCTATTATACTTGTAATTTTTATTATTGATTTTTGCTTTGGCATCGTTTCCCGCGTCGCGCCGCAGGTAAATGTATTTATGCTGGGATTTCAACTCAAGCCCCCTCTTGGGCTGCTCACAATGCTTTTCATATTACCCATACTTATAAAACGAATAGCTTCTCTTCTCGGTATAATGGGAGAAGAAATGATAAAATTAATTTCAGCGCTTAGAATATAGGGGGCTTGTAAAAATTGGCCGAACAAGGTGGAGATAAAACCGAAGAACCTACCCCCCATCGCCTGCGTGAAGCTCGCGAAAAGGGACAAATCGCAAAAAGCCGCGAAATAACAACCGCAATTCTTCTGCTATTAAGTTATTCTGTGTTCAGGTATTTTGGAGAAACAAGCTGGACAGCGCTTGTTGATATGGGTCAGGGTATTTTTTCACAAATCCCCGCATCAGCAAACGAATTTTCGCTCGGTTTCGCGGCATATATTCTTGCGATAGGATTAAGGTCTTTAGCACTGGCACTTATTCCTATTTTCGCTGTAACTTTTCTCGCAGCCATAATCGCGGAATCCTTACAAACAGGTTTTGTTTTTGCCGGAGACCAATTATCTCCAAAACTTGAAAGATTAAATCCTCTTGAAGGATTTAAAAAAATATTCTCCATGCAGGGGTTTGTTGAAGTTATTAAGTCTCTTCTTAAAATAATAATAGTTTTTTATATAGCATGGTTAGCCGTAAAAAATGATCTTACTTATGTTATTGTCCTTTTAGAAAGCAGTTTATGGGACGCATTGGTGCTTGGGGGGTCGATCGCTTATACCGTCGCGATGCGCGTCGGGACTTTTTATATCATAATTGCCATCCTAGATTATTTTTACAGAAGATGGGAATATCTTAAAAATCTAAAAATGACAAAACAGGAAATCAAGGAAGAATACAAACGCCTTGAAGGAGATCCTCAAGTAAAACAAAGAATACGGGACATGGCAAGACAAATCGCGTATCAAAGAATGATGTCGGCTGTCCCAAAAGCCGATGTCGTAGTTACAAACCCAACACATGTGGCATGCGCCATTAAATATGACCAGCAAAAGGCAAAAGCCCCTTCAGTCCTAGCAAAAGGGCTGCGCAAACATGCCGAAAAAATTCGCGCTATCGCGGAAGAATACGAAATTCCTATTGTCGAAAATGAACCTCTGGCGCGATCAATTTACAGAACAACAAAAGTCGGGCGGGAAATACCAAGAGAATTGTATCAGGCAGTAGCAGAAGTTTTGGCTTATATTTATAAAAAGAAAAAAGACAGGGAAGCTCTCAATAAGACTCGACTTGCCGCAATTCCCAAGGGGTGATAAAATCGCACTATGGCGTTCCCTCGTATTAATGTAAAAGATTTTCAAGCTCTATTTGCGGGGGGCGATATTTTTGTAGGAGTCTTTCTTGTAGGAATTGTCGCGCTTATCATAGTCCCTTTGCCTGCTGTAATTCTTGATATTCTTTTGACATTAAATATAGCGTTTTGCATGTTGATTTTACTTGTTGCCATGTATTTAAAAGAGCCTCTTGAATTCGCAGCATTTCCTTCAATGCTTTTAATCATAACACTGTTCCGCCTGTCTTTAAATATAGCAGCCTCCAGATTGATTCTGTTAAATGCTTACGCGGGGCAGGTAATCCAGGCATTTGGAAGTTTTGTGGTCGGGGGAAACTATATTGTAGGCGCCATAGTTTTTGCCATTATTACAATAGTACAGTTTGTAGTTATAACTAAAGGATCAGAACGCGTGGCAGAAGTAGCCGCAAGATTTACTCTTGATGCTATGCCAGGCAAACAAATGTCTATTGACGCGGATTTAAACGCCGGGCTTATTGACGCAAATGAAGCAAGAAACCGCCGCCGAAAAATAGAAAGAGAAGCAACCTTTTTTGGAAGCATGGACGGTTCAAATAAATTTGTCCGTGGAGATTCGATTGCCAGTATTATTATAGTTTTAATTAATCTGATCGGCGGTATTTTGGTTGGATGGCTACAGCAGGGGCTTGGCATAATGGAAGCCTTAACAACCTACGCGCTTTTAACGGTTGGCGCGGGTATCTTAGCTCAAGTTACAGCTCTTCTAGTCTCTGTCGGAACAGGCCTGGTAATAACAAAATCCGCATCTGAAATGAGCCTGGGAACAGACATCTCTACTCAGGTTTTCGCCCAACCCAGGGCTTTTGCATTTGTCTCCTTGATTTTGGCATCATTTGCTCTAATCCCGGGCATCCCTTCGCTTACTTTTTTGGGCCTGGCGGGAGGAAGTGCGGCTATTGCTGTCGCGCTCATTCAGGCGCAAACAAAAACTGAAGAAGCCCAAATGATAAAAGACGAAGGGGGCGGAAAAGACGCGCTTAAAAAACCCGAAAGTATTCTTGGGACATTAGGGTTGGATCCCCTATCTCTAAAAACAGGACGAAACCTGATCCCATTAATCGACCCCGCTCAAAAAGGACCGCTTCTTGAACGGATAACATTAATCCGATATCAGATCGGTCAGGAATTCGGGTTTGTCATTCCTGGTGTCAGGGTAATGGACGACCTCTCCCTGCCGCCAAACCAATATGTTGTAGAAATAAGGGGTACAAAGGTTTCAACAGGTGAAGCATTTATGAGCCATCACAAAGTAGAAATGCGTTTATCCGAAATTAAGGCCAAGAAATTGACAGGGTCAGAAACAAAAGATCCTATTACAAACGAGTTAATCACCTGGGTTCCTGACGACCTTCTCCCTGAGCTGCAAAAGCTTGGAATAGCATCACTTGAACCTGTCGAAGCAATAGCCAATCATTTTATGGAAGTCGTAAAAAGATTCGCGGACGAAATAATGACCCGCCAAAATATCCAGTCGTTAATTGAGATCGTAAAAAATACCAACGCGGCTATCGTCAGGGAATTGATCCCTGATATGCTTTCATTAGGACAGGTGCATAAAGTACTTCAGTTATTGGTCCGCGAACGGGTAAGCATCCGCGATCTTTCCACAATTCTGGAACGATTGGCCGATTATGCCCATCTATCGCGAGACATCAATGTACTAGCCGAATATGTTAGGCAATCTCTTGCTAGGCAAATTTGCGAACAGTATATCGACAAAAGCAATGTTATAACGGTAGTTACAATAGATCCGGCACTTGAAGAAACATTAATAGGCGCAATACATCAATCTGAATACGGATCTTTTCTTGCCGTCGACCCGAATATGGGGGAAAGGATATTAACTCAAATACAAAGGCATTTAACTAATTTCAAAAGGATGAAATTAAATCCTGTAATTTTATGTTCGCCAAGATTGCGCCCGCATTTCAAACGATTTATAGAAAGGAGCTTCCCGAATATAGCGGTTTTGTCCTATAACGAAATTGTCCCTCAAGTTAAGGTCCAAAGCGTAGGAATGATCGCGGTTGAATGATTGCCCATAATTTGTTAGAATTATTTTATGATTAAGAAAACTTCCGGCTCTACAACAAGTTCAGGTTCAAGAGTTTCCAGCCAAGGAGGACTTTTTTCCGCCATTCCTGTAGGAATTACAGGCATTTTAAGAAGATTCTGGCCTTTTGCAAAAAAATATACGCAAAAATTCAGCGAGGAATGTGAAAATCCCGAAGAAAAAGAAAAAGAATTTATCACTTCAGTAAAACGTGATTCAACCCGGTGGATATAAATGATTTCAAGAGAACAAATTGAAGATCGAATTATAAGAGTCATTCGCGAACGGTTTTTAAAATATTCTGATGAAGTAGTTACAAAATATAAAGACCAGATTACCCGCACGGTAAATTGGTATGTTTCTACTCTTCCTTCACATATTAGAAAATCCGAGGCCGAAGATTTGGCTCAAGAAGCTAAGATAGCCTTTATCGATGCTTTAAAAACCTGGGATCCGCGCCGTGGAGAGCTTTGGCCATACGTATCAATACGCCTGAAAGGTTCGATGCAGGACTATCTCCGCAAGAAAAAAATGGACCAGGTTTCCGGCATGTACGAATGGATCAATTCAGCCGCGCACATTTATCTGGCGTTTAACCGCGAAGCCATAGTCCATGATCAGGTAGACGACGTTTTGCACGTAGACGGAGCCTTGCAGGAACTAAGCGAAAAAGAACAGCAGGTAGTCAAAATGTATTATAACGAAGATTTAACTTTCAAAGAAATTGGCGATAAAATAGGTCTTTCCGAATCTCAAGTGTCCAGAATATGCAACGAAGCCACCCGTAAAGTAAAAAAATCAGTTAAAGAATCACAGCCTGGGTAGCTCATGCTCTAAACAGATTCCACGACATAATATTTTAGGCGGCGAACCCCAAATTTTTTTGCATCATTATAATCCCTAAACCAGACATCTATCTGGTTTTTATATCTACGATGCATCCTATCTTCAACAATAAATACTTGGTTGCCAAACCCTTCAAGTAAAACTTTAGTGCCAAACGGCAAAAAATTCGCCGCGATAACCCCTTCTCTGCAACGGGTTCCCCACGCGGTAATCCATGGAGATGAATCCGTTTGCCCCGGAAATGAGTTATATGCCGAAGTAACAATGGTTCCGCTATAGGAAATCTTATGCCCGCTAAAAGATCCTACCGGCATAAGAGAGAGCAATAAAACGCCCAGCAAAAAAACCATTCTAAAAGTTCTTGGCAGCCTTCTTTTATTATATGCGTTAATTCTAGCCATTACGATATATATATCGTAAATAAAGGGGAGGAAATTGCAGTAAAAATCAGGTTTTTTGGATTTTTGGGCGGCGAAAAACAGTCAAATTGAACATTGTAAATTGGACATTACTTTTGATGATTAACTACTCTTCAAAAATTCCTCATATGGAACCCACTTTCCACCTATTTTGGCCAGAAGATTTCGAGGACTTACAATTGCTTTACTACTGCCTAAATTACACAGGATAAAACCTTTTAATGAAGAATCATCTTCAATAACTTCAGTCGGTTCAATAAGAACTCCTATTGTTTGAATACTGCCTTTGCTTAATTTTTTCCCAACTTCCGTTCCCGATAAAAAGCCGGTTAACGATTTTCTTGCTTCTTTTGCTCTTGTTTTCAATAATTCCAGTTCCACAGCCATATTCAATTTTTTGCTGCTTGTTGGAATTAAAGATAATTGAGGAATATCAGTTGATGCAAAACGAAAATAGGGCGCCAGATGTTGCAAGCCTCTTGATAAAAGGTCAAAGCCTTCTGTTATGGCTCGCCCGTCTGCTCTTTTGACAATAATAGCCAATTCCGAAAGAAGAAGCTCCGGAGCTGATAAAGCTTCGCGGCGCCCGTATATATTATTTAAATTATCTAACAAGCCAGATCTTTTCACAGGAGGTATTTGCGATAATGAAGTTATCCCGTTTTGTTCAAAAAGTTTTGCAGCAGCGCCAAATAATCCCTGAGTGCGAAAAGCGGATAAAACCCCAAAAAACGAGAGAACATCATTGGCGTCAGCTTTTCCCGTAAGCCCGCAATCTACTAAAAAAACAGAATTGTCGTCTGTTACAACTAAATTCCCGCGATGGAATTCCGGATTCACAAGAAAAGAAAAATCACCATCGTGTTTGTCAAACTGTTTTAATGCCCCTTCAATGATAACAGGAGAAACAGCCTTCATTCGCGCTTCAGCCAAAGCATGAAATGGAACTCCCCTAGCAATTTCCAGCCTTGCCCAATCTCCGTGCTTTTCATATATATGAGGGATCAGAACTTGTCCAAGCTTCCAGCCAAAGAATTCCCCATAAGCCTCATGCCGCTCAAATCCCATCTTTCTTTCTAATTCAGACTGGAAAGCTAACTCCCTTAATTGTTCTGGAGTCAAAGGGAAATAACTATTTTTTTTTCTTAATTGCCTCACAAATGCCATCAGATTATTTTTTACTGCGGGATCAATCGGCAAAGCATGGACCAGAAGAAAAGCTTCATCTCTATCATTTCCACCTAATCCGGCAATTGCTGTCCTTATAGAGCCGGAACCAAGTAATGTATATTTGTCATGCGCCAAAAAAAGATCAAAGCCTCTAAAAGCCAAAAACAAAAGAGAATCAAACAAACCGATTGAAAGGGTATCGCTTAGTCCTGCTCTGCTTGCTTTTTCAAGTGTCTCATTTCCCCCTGCAACAAGGGAATTGGAAGCCTGAAGAATTTTATACCCAAGTATGCCAATGGGCCTTAGCGCTTCTCTTGTAATTTCCTCAATAGGCTGTTTTTGAGCTATCCCTGCTAATATTTTTGCCCATATTTTTATTTTAATATCCATAGCCTGATAGTCAATAAGCAGTTTTACCCCTTCTGCCGTAGATTGAACCAGACCCAAAGGTACTTTTTCTGCCTGCAACAATAAGTTTATGCCTGTTGTAAAAATTTCCTCTAATTGACTGAAAATGGCACCATCTTGGGCAATATCAACTAATAACTCCTCATAAAAGTCCCCTGATTCCTCCCAACCTAAGGCTTTCATAAAGTTTGAAAATACTTTAGCTCCCTTCCATTCATTAAGTTCCCTTACTCCTTCAGCCAATGTCTCTTCCTCGAGTTGTCCTCTTTTGAATATTTCATGAGGAAACGGCTCATCGTCAACAAATGGGATTGTATGCAAAGAATATGGGATTCTTCCCGCAATAACAGAAGCAATCTCTACCACATTTTCAGGAAGAATAGGCAAATAGTCTTTTAGTGCCCGTAATTTTTGATCTCTAACAAGAACCTCATCAACATTATTGGTGCTCAGGTCTTTTAAATTTGCCGGTCTTTGCATGCTTATAAAAGCAAAATTATTTCTACTTAAAGAGGTCGCAAATGTCCCCAAACAAACTGCGATTTTTAATTCTCTTCCCATTTCCGCGGCCTTTTTTACTATAAGACCCTTCCCTATGTCCGTAAAATCACCGGTTAAAGAATAACTCCTCACAATGTGAGGAAAGGCTTCTCTTTTTATTCCAAATCTGTTTGTCCACTCTATTACCACTCTTTTCCTTAAAGATGGGAAGTTTTTTGTTAATTCACAGATATCATTAAATACAGAAAGATTATCATCTCCATTTAATTGTTCCATCCACGCTCCAGCAATCTGATAAGCTTTCGCGTAAGCCGCGACAGGATTAAAGTAAGCATCAAGAAGCCTTTCTGCCTCCGGCAAATTGGAAGGCACCACCCTGTCTAATGCTTCATCTCTAATAGGGCTTGGTCTTGGAACTGTACCGCAAATTTCCGCTAAATCAAGAGCCCTGTCAGCAGGGAGGCACCCTATCATAATTCTATCCGCCATTCTTTGCCCCGATGGATAAAAAACAGAAGATGCGGAAGAAGAAATAAAGCCAAATGAATCAACAATATCTTCAAATGAAAGGGCATTATCCGCCATTTTCAACTCCTCAAAAAATAATTCGGATTTTTTAAGTTTTCTTCGTTTTCCCTGGTCTAAAATCACAAGAAGATGATTTTTTTCCGAAGAAGGGGGAAAACTTTCAATTATAGACAAGCTGTCAGAACTCCACGCTGCGGCAGGTATCATCTCAAATTCTCTTAAGAAGAATATTCTGGCAAATTTCAAAATTCTATCTCTTACGAAATGGATAGGATGCCTATCTGCCGCAGCTTTAAGCCTTTGGTACCTATTTACAAAAGTTCCTTCTTCAAGAGGATCATCACTTTGTCCGTTTTGAATTTCCTCCATACGAAATAACCATTTTCTTGCATTTATATCATCCGTAAGAGCAGCCTCAAATTCAATAAGAGAATAAGGCCAACCATCTAAAACAGTAAATTCCAATCGAGCTAAAAATCCTTTTTCAGTTATATCATACGCTGTGTCATTATTCAGTTTTTCATCACAAAACTCCTGCCGCATATTATCCATTTCTGAAGAAGCAAAAGGATTGCAAAGTAAAGGGAAAAGTTCGAATTTTATATGTTCCAAGATATCTTCTTCAAATATAAAATTGCTTTCCAAATATTTGTCATGATCTTTTATAAATCCGACGGAAAGGAGCGCCAGAATATACTCATCTCTTAATCTTGAATAAGGGAATGGCGCAATTGATGCCTCTAATGAAGTAAAACCAAACGGATTCTTTTCCAATAATCTAGGACATCCTGCATAGTCAGAATCAAAACGGTTGTCTTCAACAATGGCAGGATCAAAAAAGCCCATTCTTTTAAAATATTTTTTTATGTCTTCTAAAAGTTCTAAAAGGGCTACAATCACTTCATCTGGTTCCACCTCACACTCATTTTTTAACCACTCTATTTTTTTTTCAACCATCCCTTTCGTAGAATCAGAATAAACTTTACACAAAAGAGCTTTTAAATAAATAGAAGCAACAACATCATTTTGTCCGACACGCCTTTTTAATGCCAATATATTGTTTTTTAATCCTTCTCCTAAAACTATATCCTTGTTTCTTAAAAAATAATAACATTCATACACTTCCGAATCTGGCTCTATAAAAACCTTTTCAGCTATAGCATCAACCGCTTCTTCTGATAAAGGGTCATAGCCTGACACAGAACTCCAACGCTTAGAGATAGAAGCAATTAAAGTTTCTTCTTCCTCAAAAACGTTAGCGTCTTTTGACTCTTCAACCGGTTTTTCATCAAATGGCGCCAAGTCGCCTTCGCAAAACAAGCATTCCGTTTTTGCTTTCCTATTTTTCCAGCAAAATTTAGGATTATTAATATTATCATGAAGAATCCTTTTTCTTCGCGGCCAGTCGGGATGTGAGTTAAAAGGATCCAAAAATTTGGCTTTTGTCCCGCTTATAGTTTTTTTTCGAGATATTTTCCCCGCCATTGACAAGGACTCATCAACTGAAAAACCGGCCATATCCATTAATATAAGGCCTATTTCATCTGAATCAAATTCATTAAATTGGCACCGCGCACGAGCTGTCCACGCAAAAGCTGCTTTATACAGTAAAGGTTCTGCTTTACTGGAAATGTTTACATTTAAAAAGCTTTTTAAATAATGCCCTAATTCATGAGAAAGGATGGAAGCCAATTCCCCTTTTGTCAGTTCTTCCTTTTTAAGCATTTCTGTTGTTACATAAATATCGCCTGACCCATTTACAATAAAAGCGTTAGGAAAATAATCCTCAATTATATGCAAATTAAATCCATGGTTTGTTATGCCAATTGTATCGGTAAGTAAAGCAAGAACCGCCTCAATCTTCGCGTATGCTAAAGGCGCTTGCTCCCGCGCAACCAGGATTTTCCTTTCAAGATACAGATTATGTAAATAAGAAGAATTACTTCTCGCAGCTTTTGTCAGCGGTTCCTGCCTGGGAGTTATCCCGTAATAAGTTTTTAATAAATCAACATGAGGAGTCGATTGCCCGACAATTTTTTGCATGAATGTTTATCGTAAAATTTTATTTAAAATTACAGGTTTTTTTGGCAGTAAATGGCAGTAAAAAACAGTCAAATATGCTAAAATACAAAAAGAATGCGTCAGGAAGAAGTAAAAATATTAGAACATAAATATTTTGCCCCCTATTTTTTCAAATTAACGCTTCAATCAAAAGAAATCTCACAATCAGCTGCTCCGGGTCAATTTGTAAATGTAAGGGTAACAAACGGTACTAACCCTCTTTTGAGGCGGCCAATCTCAATACATAGAATAAACAGGCAGACAGAAACTTTTGAATTGCTTTACGAGGTTGTCGGCAAAGGAACAAAATTGCTCTCTCAAAAAAAGCAAGGCGAAACAATAAGTGTCTTGGGCCCTTTGGGAAAAGGGTTTTCCACCGATCAAAATAAAAAAACCGCAATTTTAGTTGGAGGCGGGATGGGAATCGCGCCCCTATTTGCTCTTGCCGAAGATTTAATAAAAAAATCAATTGATGTAAATGTTTTAATAGGCGCAAAATCAAAAAAGCTGATAATTTGCGAATCGGAGTTAAATGCTTTAGGGATAAAATTACAAACAGCAACCGAAGACGGCTCCTGCGGAACAAAAGGACTTGTTTCCGATATATTACAAGCTTTTATTGAAGGGCTGGCAGATAAAAAATCATCATCAATATTTGCCTGCGGGCCAAAAGCAATGCTCAAGACTATTTCTGAAATAGCAAGCAAAAAAAACATCGCTTGCCAACTATCGCTTGAAGCCTATATAGCCTGCGGAATAGGAGCATGCAAAGGATGCGCCGTTGAAACCACAAACGGTTACAAATTAGTCTGTAAAGACGGGCCTGTTTTTGATGCCAAAGAGATTTGTTCATATAATGCTGCATATTCAGCCGCAACTCTTTCAGGCTTATAAAATTCTCTGGCATGTTCTACCATGCGCTGCCTCATCGCCTGAATTTGCAAAGAGTTTTGTCTTATAAACCCTGCAGTACTGATAATTGCCTTCCAAATATTTCCAATAGATAGGGCATAATAAGGAAAAGCGAAACCATATTTTCTAGAAATTACAAAAGATGATGAGAATATATCTGTTTTTTTTCCTACAACATCTTCAAGTCCTCCTTCAGGGGTAACCAAAGGAATGCATCCTGCAGCTTGGGCTAACATAGCAAATAAACCACAAGGTTCTTGTCTACTCAAATGAAGTGCTAAATCTGATTTAGTTAATGCCTCAATGAGTGCGCCTTCAGAATAATCCTGCATTTTAAAAGTATTGGGATAACTCTCATTAACTAATTTTTGCGAGGTTACAAGCTCTCTCTTGATTTCTGGATCTCCATCAGAAGCAATAATATCAAAAACCAAACCTGGACCTTTTATGCCTGTTCCTGTAAATGCGGTTGTCAAAAAATCCAACCTGTTTAACACCATTTTATCAGTTAAAAAGGAATAACCTTTTGTAGGATCAAATCTATGCGACAACAAAGCTCTAATCGTAGAAGAAGGTTCATCCTGTGCATGTCTATTTGATGATAAGTTTAAAAATCTTTGAGGCAAACCATTTTGTATCCCGGAAAATCGATCTTGGCTTGAAAGCGCATAAAAGCAATTCTCATGGGGTTCCTTGCTAAGCATTCTTGCGTAACTAGGAGAGACCGTAGTTACATAATTAGCATCTCTTGCTATAATTTGAAATAAATCAAGAAATGTTTTGTCCCTCGTACGAGAACCAAGAATCTCCCTATAAGATAAAGGGTTTAGCCCTTCTATAGAAATACCCATTTTTGAAATTTGATCTTTTGATTCAAGTGAACGAAACCTATTATTATGTACCGTATACATTGTTCTAAGCCCACTTTTATGGGCAAGAAGAATTGCAAGAGCAGTTAAATGATCATGACCATGAACAATTAAATCATTTTTTTTATCTGTGCAAGTTGAAAATAATTCAGCAATCCTAGCAAATACAAGATTTAAAACCAAAGCAGGCTGTGAAAGCTCTTTTCCCTGGTCACTAAAACTATCTCTATTATAAGTAGAAAGTGCCTTTACCCCACCACCAGTCGAAACTCCTCGGAAAAAATATGGATCATCGCTTTTTTGTATATTTAAGTAAGGAACCCCATCGCTCGATAAATCAAAAGCTAGAGAAAAAGACATTTCTTCATCATCAATGGGATTTATGACATCAATTTCTCCTAAAAGTTCTCCGTCATTAGAAAGAATCTTTTCCCCAAAAGATGGTCTAACAACAACGGCAGGAAAATTTTTTATTCCATTCAAACCAGAAACTAATGCCTCTACAGCTAAGCCTAAGCCACTTGGTCCTTGGCTCCTTTTTGCTTCAGGAGATAAATGAATTACCCTCAAACCTTGTCTTTTACCCTCAAACCAAGACACACATCTACCCGGCAAATTACCTGCTACCATTTGTGCTACTCCCATATTTTTTCCTCCTATTTAAAAACTCAAAAAATCTCTCGCATATTCTTATCTCATATAAAATAAAAAAATTTCAAGCTATTTTTATATTTCAAATATGCTAAAATTAAAGGAGATTAATGAATAATCCATCAATAGAACTAGCCGGTATAAAATTAAAAAACAGGGTAATGGTTGCTTCCGGAACCTTCGGATATGGAGAAGAATATTCAGAACTAATTAATTTGAACAAGCTTGGCGCCATAATCACAAAAAGCGTCTCTTTGAATAAAAGACAAGGGAATCCCCCACCCCGCATTTGCGAAACCCCCTCCGGCATGCTAAACACAATCGGCCTGCAAAATGACGGCTTAAAAGAATTCATAGAAAAAGCGTTGCCGTTTTTATCAAAATTTGACACCCCCGTAATTGTAAACATCGCGGGAGAAAACGCAAAAGAATTTGAAGAGCTTGCAAGGACATTGTCAAAAGAAAACCTGGTTAAAGGATTGGAAATAAACATCTCCTGCCCCAATGTTCAAAAAGGGGGAATGCAGTTTGGTTGTTCTGTTTTGGGAACAGAAGAAATCGTAAAAATTGTAAGAAGTTCAACAGAGCTGCCAATAATTGTAAAACTGTCTCCAAATGTAACCGATATTACAGAAATCGCGTTAACAGCAGAAAAAGCGGGAGCTGATGCGGTGTCACTCATTAATACTGTCATGGGAATGGCTGTTGATGTAAAAAAGAAAGAGTTCGGGCTTTCCACAAAAACCGGCGGATTATCAGGTCCGGCAATAAAGCCGATTGCCGTCAGAATGGTCTGGCAGGTCGCTCAAGTTGTAAAAATCCCAATCATAGGCATTGGCGGAATTATGACTGCGGAAGACGCCCTTGAATTTTTTATGGTTGGCGCCTCTGCCGTTCAAGTAGGAACCGCAAATTTTGTTGATGTAAACTCGGCCATAAACATAATTCAAGATTTGGAAAAATACGACCTGGAAAAATTGAAAGGGATTTTAAAGTAACCGCGCCTGTTTATTCTTTTATTTCAAACTCGCTGTCAGAGATGCTTTCATTGATTTTTACATCTTCCAGCTTCATGGTTACTTCCATCTTGCCTCCCGGAACTTCAACCCAAGAGGTATTTTTTGAAAGAACCCAAATATTTTTTATGTTTTTGTATTCCACATCAGCCTGGGTTACCAATTTATCATTGGCATCATAAATTTCAAGCTTGGTAGGTACAGAACGTGAGGCATCCACATAAAACTTTATCTTGCTAAAAAGAGAGCTTTTATCTTTTGGAATACCTGTAATTATATAAGATTTCTTAAAAAATCCTTTTTCTTCAAGCGAAAGATTGAAATTATCCAGAATTTTTGTCTGATCAAAAGGATCCCCTCCGACATTTTTTTGACCTGTTTGCTGCCTAATTTTGCTTAAATCCTGCACAAACTTTTGCCCCGTACTTTTATTTTCAACAAACATTTTATCCCCGTTAATAATTGTCACCTGTTTCACGGGTTTTTCCATTTCAATTAGAACCTTGCCATGTCCTTTTGTCTTCATAATGCCTTTTTGCTCAATGGCTTTTGAATTTTTATCCGATTTTATTGTAGTAACAATTTTCGCGGACATACTATTAATTTTATTTTGATTTTCATGAATTTTTGAAACAATTTCTTCGGCCGTAGGCGCAGCAAATGCAATTGACGAAATAAACAAAAAAACCGATAAAAAAACCCAAAATTTCTTCATTTTAATAACTCCTTTACTTATCCTGTTTTCTACTCTCTTCCTATCCTCTCAATTATCACATATCCCGCTTTTGTTTTCAACAAACGATGGGGAAATAATAATTTCTGTTCTTCTTCTTTTGGAAGATAGCAGACAGAACTATGCTGGTTTAGAAACTTTTCTAGGTTATTCGCATCCCCTATATCAACACTGACTGTCGGATACGATTGCCTGTTTAGATAAAACACAAGGCTTGGCGGCAGCCATGTTTTGTAAAAAGCAACATGCGCTTTATCTTTCATCGCAACAGCTAACTCGCGTGACGGTTTAAACCCTTCGGCATAAGGAACAAGAAAGACAATAAAACCTATGTAAAAAACAAACATTGTAACAACCCATCCTCCGATGCTCCAAATAGGCTGCGGCTTTAAAAAAGAAAATAAAAACGACAGAAAAAATCCCCCCAAAACGATAAGAATTAAAGTTTGAAGATATATCAAAGCTTGAGAAAATTGCAAAGGGATCTGAACTTGAAATATTACAAACGAGACAACAGAAAGCAATAAAATAGGAAATATCAGTCCAAAATAGAACGATAACTTACTCTCACCAGAAAAAAGCCTGTCAAGATAACTTCCCGTAATTATAGCGAGAGCAGGGAATGCAGGCAAAAAATAACCAGGTACTTTGGTTGACGCAAGCGAAAAAATCGCAAGCATCACAAGAAAAAGGAGGAGCATTAATTTATCCGTCTTTTTAAATAAAGCCGGAAACAAAAAACCGCTCCATGGGATAAAACCGACAAGAGTTACTATTATATAATAATAAATCGGCCCTGGATGCTGTTGAAACGGGGTAAAATATATTGAAAAAAGAAACTGGCCAAACATTATTTTTAAAAAATACGTTCCATGCCTTATTGTTTCTATAATAAACCAGGGAGAAGCAATTATAAAATATAATAAAAACCCTTTTAGAGGAACCATTTTAATGAAAAAACTTAATTTCTTTTCCCATAACAAAAACAGGAAAATTGTAATACATGGAATAAGAATGCCAAGCGGCCCTTTGGTTATTGTTCCAAATGCCATAGCAACATATAATAAATAAAACCATTTTTTCTGTATCGGGTTATGATATCCAAGATGAAAAAAGCATAACGACAACAAGACAAAAAAGGCAAGGAGTATATCAACCAAGCCCATTTTAGCTAATATAAAATAAAGCGGACTTGTCGCGAGAATTATGGAAGATAAAATTGCTGCTCTTTCATTGTACAGCCTTTTAGCAAAAAAATAAGTAAGGGAAACTCCGCATATCCCGAAAATAGCAGCCCAGAACCGTCCGCAAAATTCAGTAAATCCGAAAAGCATAAACATTAGGGCTGTCAGCCACGCGTAAAACGGCGGTTTATGGAAATAAAGAGCAGAATTAAGATGCGGAGTTAAATATTCCCCTGACTTAACCATCTCAAGCGAGGCGGCAAACATCTGCCCTTCATCTTGATCCCAAGCAGTAGAGAATCCCAGTTGAAAAAAATAAAGAAAAGCAGAAAACAAAATGATATACACAAAAAACCAGTTGATTTTTTTCATAATAAAAAGATTTTAACACAATCAGGCAAAAGCTAACAACAGCAAAAATCAGATCTTGCCTAGAGGGCTTCCCTATCAGACGCTGATCTCAAGTGTTTTACATAAATTCATTACAGGAAGACTGATGGAGAAAAAGGGGGTTGCAAGGTAGGGCATTAACTCGGTCCACCACTACCAATAAAACCGACCAAATTTTCGTCAATTCTTCACAAAACCCATGGCATGAAAATTGCTAGTAACAATATAAATGCCAGGGTTGTTTAAAAATAAATATCGAAATGATTCTATACGGTTAAAAAATTTTGATTATTCATCGAATGGATATTATTTTATTACCATTTGCACGCACAATAAAATGAATTTTTTTGGCAATATTACAAATGGACAAATCAATTTATCAAAAATTGGTCAAATTGCATCTGAATGTTGGAAAAAAATACCGGAAAAATTTCCAAATGCGGCATTGGATGAATTCATCGTAATGCCCGATCATTTCCATGGCATTTTATTATTACACGACGAACACAAACCCCGTAGGGACGCGATTAATCGCGTCCCTACGGGGTTTATAACAATGGCAACAACAACGGACAATGATCAATGTGGTGGAATTACCGGCAAATATAATCCCATGTTGACGGATCATTCATTGGGTAAAATTATCAGATGGTATAAAGGCCGCACAACATTTGAAATACATAAATTAAATTGTTTAAATTTTGCATGGCAACCGCGTTTTTATGAACAAATCATCAGGGATGAAAATTCATTGCAAAGAATCCGTAAATATATTATCAATAATCCATCAAAAACCTATCAATCCCCACCGCCGCCGCCCTCCCCTCACTTATCGCCCACACCACCAATGACTGACCTCTATGCATATCACCAGCAGAGAAAACATTCTTAACAGAAGTCATATAATTATTGTCGGTTTTGACATTTCCGCGAGGATCAAATTTTACTTTAAGTTGTTCAAGTAGACCCTCATGCTCTGGATGTAAAAATCCGATAGCAAGCAAAATTAAATCGGCCTCTATTTCAAATTCAGAACCTGAAACTTCTTTCATCATTGGTCTGCCATTCGCATCTTTTTGTGAAAATTCAACTTCAACACAGGCAACTTTTCTAACACGTCCATCATATCCTACAAAATTCTTAGTAAGAACTGACCATTTGCGGGTTGCTCCCTCTTCATGACTTGAAGTTGTCTTAAGAAGCATAGGGTAACTTGGCCACGGACAGCTTTCATCACGGCATGATGGAGGTTGTGGCAGAACTTCAATCTGAACAACACAAGAAGCTCCCTGCCTGTTTGCAGTTCCAACACAGTCCGCTCCCGTATCGCCACCGCCTATGACTAATACTTTTTTGCCTTTTGCAGTAATGGAAGGTTCATCAAATTTTTCGCTGGAAACCTTCTTGTTTGATTGACTCAAATATTCCATCGCAAAATGTATTCCTTTTAAATCGCGTCCTGGAATAGTTAAATCTCTTGGCTTTCTTGATCCCCCAGTTAAACATGCAGCATCAAATTCTTTAAGTAATTTATCGTATGAATAATCAACCCCAACATTAACGCCTGTTTTAAATTCAATGCCCTCTTTCTTCCAAATATCAATACGCCTATCAAGGACGCTTTTATGCAGTTTAAAATCAGGAATACCGTATCTCATGAGCCCGCCGATTTTCTGGTCTCTTTCAAAAACAACAACATTGTGGCTCAATTTATTAAGCTGTGCGGCACAGGAAAGACCTGCAGGACCCGAACCTATAACAGCAACCTTTTTCCCTGTCCTTGTTTTTGGAGGATTAGGTTTTATATATCCATGTTTAAAAGCATTTTCAATAATTGAAAGCTCATTCTCACGAATTGTGACAGGATCGTCATTTATTCCAAGCACACAGGAATATTCGCAAGGGGCAGGACAAACTCTTCCTGTAATCTCCGGCAGGTTATTTGTAGCATCAAGCATTGCAAAGGCTTTTTCCCAGACACCTTTGTAAACAAAATCATTCCACTCAGGAATTATATTCGCAACAGGACAACTGCTGTGGCAAAAAGGCGTTCCACAATCCATGCAACGAGCCGCCTGCTCACGAGCCTTTTCGTCAGATTTTAAATTAAAAACTTCCGCATAATCGGAAACTCGTTCACAGACAGGACGATACTGCATCGTTTCTCTTTTATGTTTTAAGAAGCCCCTCACATCACCCATCGGAAACCTCTCCAGTTTTTTTTGGTTCTTCCATCTGTTTTAATATTCTCTTATATTCTTTTGGCATAACTTTTAAAAACTTTTTTGATTCCGCACCAAAATCATCGACAATCCTTTTGGCAACAGAGCTCTTTGTATATCTAAAATGATTGTGAAGCATATCACGGATAACGGTCAGATCCTCTTTGGAAAGTTCTTCAAGCTCAATCATTTCCATGTTACACATTTTATTAAAAGTCTTATCTTCATCATAAACATAAGCAACTCCACCAGACATTCCAGCTCCAAAGTTGCGTCCGGTTTTTCCAAGTATTACAACATGTCCACCTGTCATGTATTCACACCCATGATCTCCAACGCCCTCAACAACAGCATTTACGCCAGAGTTTCTGATACAGAATCTTTCGCCTGCCACCCCTCTTATGTAAGCCTCTCCAGCAATCGCTCCGTAAAAAGTTGTGTTGCCCATCATAATATTATTTTCAGCCTTATACGTAACTTTAGGGTCAGGGTAAATAATTATTTTTCCGCCAGACATTCCTTTCCCGACATAAT
>MEUB01000043.1 GCA_001771535.1 candidate division WOR-1 bacterium RIFOXYB2_FULL_37_13 | reverse complement strand
AATAAATACCATCACCATCATTCCCTGATACAACATTTCTCCCCCCTGTTTCTGTGCTTCCTATTAAATTTAACCCTAAAACAGAAACATTTATTCCTTTTCCAGTGTTTCCTAAATCAGTTAAGCCTGTCCTATTTGTTCCTATATAGTTTCCCAAAACCTGATTGCTTGCTGAATTTCTTATGTATACACCGTCTGAAGCATTTCCTGATATTAGATTTCTGGCAGAATCATCTGTTCCTCCGATAATATTCAAAGATGGCCCTGCTAATAGATAAATTCCATAATAGTTTGCGTTTTTCCCCTCTCCTGAAGCAGTTGTTCCTATATAACATCCTTTTATTTGGTTGCTATTGCTTGTATCTGCAATCATAACACCAGCTCGATCTGTGCTTGAAAATCCCCCAAGGACAAAACCTTCTATAGTACAATTGCTTTTGTTTTTTATTAAAAATCCATCTATATCCAATACTCCAGCTATTACTTCAACTTCTGGCCCATTTGAATTGTTTGATTCTGTTGCTGGCTGGGTTGTTCCATCTATGTAAATATTATTTGCGGCAACTTCCAATGTTGAATTAATAACTATCCTAAACCAACTGGTGCCTGCAACTTCGTTTGTTACAAGCCCGGGAGAAGTTAGCCCTGTTGAATAGCCTACATCCCCTTCTGTTGTTGTTATGTCAAAGGCAACAATATTGCCTTCTTGTGTCGCAACCGAAACCGCCCATGGAAGTGAACCGACTGTCGCCGCATCTGATGAACAATTTGTTACAGTATATGTTCCGTCTTCTTCTATCCTAAATGATCGTGATGAGCTCAAAGCGCTCCAAAATCCTCCTCCATTTTTTGCCGCCACTCTCCATCTATGCAAGCCGACAGTCAAATCTGTCCCGGGAGTATATGAAGCTGTTGCTGCTTGTGTAACTATCTGTGTATCCACAATTACCATATAGTTTGTTATTCCTGCAGGATCGGTTACTGCTTGCCATGAAAATGTAGGGGTTTTATCATATGTAATTGCTTGGCTTAAAGGCAATGAAAGAGTTGGTGATGAAGGCGCAGTAGTTGATACTGTAAATATCCTAGCTGACGCATAATTTCCCCAATTTTCAGCCTCATCTTTTGCCCTAACTTCCCATGTATGCAATCCATCTGCCAGCGTTCCTGTGGTATAACTTGTTGTAACATCTTGTGTCGTTAAACTTCCGTCCAATCTTATTTCATAACTTACAACACCTGACAAAGCATCAACAGCCGCATTCCATGTTAAGGTAGGAGTGGCATCAGTTGTAACGGATCCATTTTCCAGTAACAGCAACGCAGGTGCAGTCGGAGCTGTGCTATCTATCATAAAGTTGGTATTACTTTCATCACTTCCGAGATTGCCTCCCGCATCAGCCGCTACAATTTTCACTCTCGCTTCATTTGTATCAATTGAAGGGAGAGTCCAACTATATGTCCCATCATTTGCTTCGCTTGAAGCTACATTTATCCATGTTGTCCCTTCATCTGTTGAATATTGTACTGTTATCGGATTTTCTGCCAATCCAGTTTCATCTGCGGCAGTCCATGTTACCGATTGATTGCTTCCACCCTTGTATTCTCCTCCTCCGTTTGGAGCAGAAAGTGTTACTGTCGGATTCGCGGTATCTATTGTAAAAAACGACTTCGTTGAGTAACTCCCCCATATCCCAGCTCCATTCTTTGCTCTCACTTTCCAGTTATTTACCCCTTCTATAAGTGGAGTTCCTACTGTATAATTGGTTGTCGCATCTTGAGTTATGATTCCACCCGCTCCATTATTTATTACTACTTCGTAACTTACAACAGAAGAAAGAGCATCAACCGCCGCATCCCATGTAAAAGTAGGAGTCGTATCGTTTGTTGTGCTTCCGTCCACATGAGAAGTCAAGGTTGGCGTCGTAGGACCACTTGAGTCTATTATGAAATTAGCACCACTCTCATCACTTCCAATATTGCCAGCCAAATCTTCCGCCAGCACTTTTACTCTCGCTTCATTTGTATCAACTTCCGGAAGTGTCCAACTGTATGTCCCATCATTTGCTTCGCTTGAAGCTACATTTATCCATGTTGCCCCTTCATCAGTTGAATATTGAATTGTTATTGGATTTTCCGCTAATCCCCCAGCATCACTTGCTGTCCATGTAACATTCTGACTACTACCTCCCTGCCATTTTTCACCCCCGTTTGGAACCGTAACTGATACCGTAGGAGCAGTCTGGTCATGCGTATAAGTATAAGCTCCCATATCCGCCTGCGATCCATCAGGATCCAAAGGAAATGCGGGATCCCCCGTATCTATGCAAGGAGAGTTAGATAAAAGGTTAAAATCCCCTCCTCCTGGATTTACAAAGTTTGATTCTGCCGAAATATTTCCAGTGCCAGATACAGCCCAAGAATAATTTGTCGCATTATTCCATACATCATTATAATTAACAACAAAAGTACAGCCTAAAGCCCCTTTTTGCATTCCATAAGTTCCAGCTGTTGGAGTTCCTCCTTCCCATGTGTTGCATATAATATTATTTGTGGCTGTTACTGTATTGCGATAACCATGAATTCCAATCTTGTTACCAACTAATGTATTGTTTTTTACTACAAAAACATTTGAGTAGACATCCCCTTCATATATTCCATAACCATTTCCTGCTGTAACATTGTGTATATAGCATCCATCAATGTATATTCCGCCTCCAGAATTATATGCACTTCCACGAACACCCTCACTGGCATTATAAATTTCACAAGCTTCTATCGTAACATTTCTGCCTGAAGTATTGCCTTGTACATTTACACCGTATTGAACATTATATATTGTAGAGTTTATTACAGTCCCGCCAACTAGAGTTCCACTTGCCCCATCAAAATAAATTCCTTTGCCTAATGTGGTGCTGCTACCTGCAATAATGCAATTATTTATTGTGGTCTGCGCTGCTTCTACCGATATGGCTGTATAGTTTCCTGTCACTTTTACAGTCATTGCTTCCAGTGAGACATTTGCTCCTGAAAGGAAAAAGCCAGCTGTTGTGCTTTCGACTGTAGTTGTTGATTTATTAGCTCCTATAACATTAACAGCACTGCTTCTTACAATAGGAAAACTTTCGCCATTTGCCGTGTTATATGTCCCTGCCGCGACATTGATAGTGGAATTGGAGGCTGTTCCCACAAGGGCATAAGTCAAAGTTTTCCAAGCTTGGTCTGCAGAGGTTCCGCTGTTTGAATTGTTGCCTGAAGTTGCGTTTACATAATAGGTACCCGCTGAATTATAAAGTGTAAAATTTCCGTCTGATTCATCGGTTGAAAGATTGGTACTTACTGCAATTATTCTTATACGAGCTGTTGTAGAATAAACAGAAGGGGCTGTCCAAATAAAGCTTCCATCTTCTGGCGTATTACTTGTTACAACATTAGGAAAAGTTACTCCTCCGTCTGTTGAATAATAAATTTCCATATGATCAATTGGAGTTGCGTCATCATTTGCTCTCCATGTGATTTCATAAGTTGTTCCTCCTGTAATAGCTTCTCCACTATTTGGAGTTATTAATGCAACAACAGGAGAAGTAGCAGCTATTTGATCGTAAGCATAAGAACCCATATCTCTTGTTGTTCCATCTGCATCATTTGCAAAGCTCGGGTCTCCTGAATCGATACATGGAGAGTTAGATAAAAGATGAAAATCCCCTCCTCCCGGATTTACAAACTTAGCTTCTTGGGTAATATTTCCAGTACCTGACACAGCCCAAGAATAATTTGTTGCGTTATTCCAAACATCATTGTAAGTAACATTAAAAGTACAGCCTAAAGCCCCTTTTTGCATTCCATAACTGCCGGCAGTAGGCGTTGCTCCCGCCTCCCCTGTATTACATATTATGTTATTTGTAGCTGTTACTGTATTGCGATAACCATGAATTCCAATCTTGTTACCAACTAATGTATTGTTTTTTACTACAAAAACATTTGAGTAGACATCTCCTTCATATATTCCATATCCAGTTCCTGCCGTAACATTGTGTATATAGCAACCATCTATGTATATTCCTCCTCCAGAATTATATGCGCTTCCACGAACACCCTCACTGGCATTATAAATTTCACAAGCTTCTACCGTAACATTTCTGCCAGAAGTATTGCCTTGTACATTTACACCGTATTGAACATTATATATTGTAGAGTTTATTACAGTCCCGCCAACCAGAGTCCCACTTGCCCCATCAAAATAAACACCCACTCCCGTAGTCGTATTAGTTCCTGAAATAGCACAGTTATTAACTCTTACTGAAGCGGCTTCGACAGAAACTGCTACATAAGCCCCTGAAAGATTTAAAGTTAAGGCTTCTAATGTAACATTTGTGCCTGATACAAAAAAGATGCCAGTGCTACCATTTCCTGTAACAATAGTAGTTGCTTTATCGACTCCTACTACATGTAAAGGCTTGTTGACTACAATAGGAAAAGATTCTCCCGCAGCAGCATTATATGTTCCAACTGCTATGCTGATAACATCTCCAGTTGCAACCAATCCTGTGGCATAAGAAATATTTTTCCAGGGGGTTCCAATAGATCCATCATTAGCATTATTACCAGAAGAAACATTTACATAATAGGTGGTAGCAAATGAAGAGGAAGAAAATAGAAGAACAAAAAAGAATAGCAGTATAAAAAATGTTTTCACATTTAACTTTTTTAACTTATGAAAAAGCTTATTCAATAAAACGCCTCTTTTTTGAAAATTTCGATCAATAAACAGGCGTCAACCAATCAGAATATTTTGGATTGTCGCCTTTTGCAATCTCAAAATAAATATCCTGTAACTTTTTTGTAATTAGTCCAACTCTGCCATCTTTTATATTTTTGTCATCAACAGAAATTATAGGAGAAATTTGCGCGCCTGTTCCGCAGAAAAAAAGTTCATCCGCTTCATATAATTCTTTTTGCTGTACTTGCCGCTCAATTGTTTCAAGCCCTAATTCATTTCTTGCAAGTTCCATAACACACATTCTTGTTATTCCAGGTAAAATTGTTTCGGATAAAGGAGGTGTTATAAGTCTGCCGTCTTTAATAAGAAATAAATTTTCACCGGAACCTTCCGCAACAGTTTTTTCATGTGAAAGCAAAATCGCTTCGTCATATCCTTTTTCCAACGCCTCGGCTTTCGCAAGTGACGAATTGATATATGTTCCAGTAATTTTTGCTCCTTGAGGAATAGATTGAGCGGAAATTCTCCACCACCTTGAGACACAAACTTTTATCCCTTTTGCAACATCAAGATACGCGCCAAAGGGAGCAACATACATACAAAAATCATCGTCAATTCCGATCAATCCAAGTCCTATTTTTTCTTGTGATTTATAATAGATGGGACGAATGTAAATATCTTCTTTATAATCGTTTTTTCTGGCAAGCTCAAGCGTAAAACTTTCCAGTTCTTCAAAAGAATATTTTAAATCCGTCTTTAACGCAAGGTTGGTCGATCTTTGAAATCTCTCATAATGTTCTCTTAACTTGAGGATAAATATTTGTTTTTTTTCGGAGTTCCAATATCCACGGATCCCCTCAAAAACCCCTGTCCCATAATTAAAAGCATGGGTCATAATGCCTATTTTGGCATCAGAAAAAGGAACTATTTTGCCTTTAAAAAATGCATACTTCATAATATTTTTTTACATCCTTTCCGGCGCTGAAACTTTGAGTAAGTCTAACACATTTTTTATCACAATTCGACATGAATTCGCCAAAACTAAACGAGCTGAAGTTAAGTCATTATCATCTGATATAACTCGACAGTTATGATAGAAGTTATGAAAAATAGCCGATACCTCTTTC
>MEUB01000042.1:5195-5904 GCA_001771535.1 candidate division WOR-1 bacterium RIFOXYB2_FULL_37_13 | reverse complement strand
AAAACGGACCTATTCAAAAACTACTTTGGAAATAGACGGGAAACGGGTTCCTCTCCATGGATGATTTAAAGTGCCGTCGGGGCATTATCAAGGGGGAAACATGAAAAAGAAGATTGGGAATCAGAACGTGCTTTATCCTACACCGGTATCGATTGTTGGTGCACTCGTAAACGGGAAAGCAAACTTTATAAATATCGCCCACGTGGGTATTCTAAATGCAGGAGCGCCACATCTCATTTCGCTGGGCATGGGTAAGATACACCACACGAATGCCGGCATCCGTGAGAACAAGACCTTCAGCGTAAACATTCTCTCGCAGAACCAGATGGTGGAAATGGATTACGTCGGTATGGTATCAGGCAGCAAGACCGACAAGTCCGGAGTTTTTGAAACCTTCGTTGGTGAATTAAAGACAGCACCGATTATTCAGAATTGCCCCCTGTCCATGGAGTGCAGGCTGTACGACATTTATGAACTCAAGACCCATGATGTGTTTATCGGCGAGATCGTAGCTACCTATGCTGATGAGGCCGTACTCTCTGACGGCAAAGTCGATCTCGCAAAGGTCAAACCGCTGCTCTTTGACATGGCCAGCAAGAAATATTGGTCCCTCGGGTCGGCAGTGGGTAGCTGTTGGAGTGTGGGGAAGCAGTACAAAAAGCTATAGACAATTAAAATGTTGGAGGAGCTTTACAGGAGTATCGATAGC
>MEUB01000042.1:0-5169 GCA_001771535.1 candidate division WOR-1 bacterium RIFOXYB2_FULL_37_13 | reverse complement strand
TAATTCTTTTGTTTTCTATTATATTAATGCCGTTTATTTTAGTAATTGGGGAGAAAAGTTTTCTTCTTGAAAAACTCCTAGCAATGTCTGCTGCTGTGATTTTTCCTTCTTACGCGGTTATTTCAAGGTTTCAAGGGTTAAAGGAATCAAGTGATCTAGGGGGAAAAAGAAATTTATTGCAGGCAATCTGTATATTTTTCAATATTCTTGCAGATACCGCTTTGGGGATTATTATTATTTTGGGGCTTTTGGCCAACACGGTTTTTATGATGGGGTCGGAGGTTTTTATGGGAATCAAGATTGTTCTTATACTTCCGATTTTGATAGTGGGCGCGTATTTCTTTTTTAAAACAGAAAACGGGTTTGATATAAAGGGCTCAAAGAACCGGATTATTGAAATATTAAAAACTTCAATACCCGTATGGGCATTATTTACGGGATTGGCTCTTCTAGGTGTGTTGTTTGTTTTTGTAGCGCGATCAGGTAATTTTACTCTTCCCGTTCCTGGCATAGAAAAAACATTCCGGTTATTTTTGGAAAAAGTGCTTGTTATAAGGCCAAGGACAAAAGAGTTTTTAATAGGTTATCCGCTTTTGATTATTTCCGCCTTTTTATTTTTAAAAGGAAAAATAAAATGGCTCCCTATTCTCCTTGCAATTGGCACTATAGGGCCAGTTTCTTTGCTTAATACTTACTGCCACATACATACTCCTATCGTTATTTCCATGCAAAGGTCGGGGAATGGAATTGTTTTTGGACTTGTGATAGGATTAATCACTTATGAAATTATCAATTTCTGGCTATTACGGATACAACAACGCGGGCGATGACGCGATTTTGGCCGCGATAAAACAGGGGTTTAAAGAACATGAAATATTTGTTCTTGACGCTTCCAATCGTTTTAACTTCCAATACATTGCGAAATCAGATGTTTTGATCAGTGGAGGAGGGGGTCTTTTACAGGACAGGACAAGCACAAGAAGCTTGCTATACTACCTTGGAATTATATGGACGGCCAAAAGAATTTTCGGCAAAAAAGTTGTTATTTTAGCCCAAAGCATAGGACCAGTAAAAAAATCTTCCAATTTATCCCTTTTAAAAAAAGCGTTAAGACTTGTTGATGTAATAACAGTGAGGGATCAAAGTTCGTTTAAATTTGTAGAATCATTAAATTTGACAGGAACAAAACTAATTAAAACCGCCGACCCGATATTCGCGCTTCCAAGAATAGAAAAAAAATCACAGGAGAATCAATCATCACCCGCTATAGCAGTTTGTCCAAGAAGGTTTGGGCATATGCCGGAAAACTTTGAAGAAAATATTGCCGCGATATGCGATACACTGGTAAAAGATTACAATGCACGGGTCTTTTTTATCCCTTTTCATCAAAAAGATGATATTCATTCATGCGTAAATATTATGCATAACATGGAGCAGAAATCAGAACTTGCCTGCGATCACGGAGATTTTAACGACATAATCGCAATGATTTCCAAAATGGACTTAGTAATAGGCACGCGATTGCATTCATTGATGTTTGCAGTGAACCATATTGTGCCGGCAATCGGAATATCTTATGATCCGAAGGTTTCCGCGTTTATGGAAGAGGTTTCTCTCCCTGTTTTTGATCCCTGCAATTTATCGGACATTCCAAAAACAGTTGGCGACATTTTCCAGAATAAAGAAGGGGTAAAAAGAAGTATTGAACTCATAAGGGAAGAATTTCATGACAGAGCTCTTTTAAATTTCGCAAAAGGGGTTGTAACATGATTTTAACGGCATTATTTATAATAGTTGGCCAGCTTTTTGTAATTACAGACGCGGTAGGCAATCTGCCTATTTTTTATAGCATTACAAAAGGGCTTGATAAAAAAGAACGCCACGAGACTTTTTTGACGGCGGCAATATTTTCTTTTATCCTTCTTGTTGTTTTTACATTCCTCGGCAAATTTATACTGGATATTTTTGGTATTAAAATGTCCGATTTCAGGATAGCAGGCGGGATTTTAATTCTTGTAATTGCAATAATTATTCTGGTCAGAGGATCATTGTTCCAGGCAAAAGAAAAAATTGAGGTCGGAGTTGTTCCTCTTGGTTGCCCTTTGTTAACCGGCCCAGGAGCTATTACCACTTCCATGGTTGCTCTGGCAACTTATGGAGCTCCTGTGACTTTGCTTGCGATAACGATCAACTTTTTATTATCTGTATTAGTCCTCTCTTTTGGGGAAAGAATTTTTAAAACGATTGGGGAGACAGGAGCCATGATAATAGGAAGGATCATGACCATAATATTGGCGGCAATTGCCGTAAGTTTTATTCATTCAGGCATTTCAATGTGGATCGCGGAATTTACCAGATAAAATGGATTGCGTAAAGCTGGCGGGGATAAAAATAGACAACATAACATTGCAGGATTCCCTGCAAAAACTTGAAGAATTCATCAAATCAGGATCGCCTCATTTAATAACCACACCGAACCCGGAGATAATTGTTGCCGCGCAAAAAGACAGAGAACTTTTTGACATAATAAACAATTCCGATCTTAGACTTCCTGACGGGATATCGATGGTTGTTGTAAGCAAAATAAAAAGGATCCCGCTAAAAGAGCGCGTATCAGGGATAGATTTTTTGCTTGCTTCGTGTAAGCTGTCTGCGCGAAAGGGGTGGAGAATTTTTCTTCTGGGCAGTAAAAAAGAGGCAGTAGAAACAGCAGGCAAAAATTTAAGCAGGCAATTCCCCGGGTTAAAAATCGCGGGCATTCATGACGGTTATTTTTCTGATAATAATTCAGAAAGCATTATTTCTCAAATAAGACAATCAAAGGCGGATATTTTGTTCGCGGGGTTGGGGGGAGGAAGACAGGAGAAGTGGCTGAAAAAAAATCTGGCGGAATTGGGGGTAAAGGCGGCAATTGGGGTAGGCGGGAGTTTTGACGTAATTTCCGGCATCAAAAAACGCGCGCCAATCTGGGTGCAAAAATTGTACATAGAATGGCTTTATCGTTTAGTAACGGAGCCCAACAGATGGAAGAGACAGCTGGCTCTTCCTAAATTCTTATGGCTGACCCTCTTAACCTCACCAGACCCTCTCCCAGAGGGCTAACCCTTACCCATAATTAGCGCTGGCGTAGTTAAGCTATGAAGGGGATTAAAAATCAGATAACTTTTTACAATGTCAGATAAACAAGTGAGTCCTCTCCAAAGTGTCATCGAGCCTGGTTCTCCGTCACCCTTACGACCTAAAAATCCGCCTAGAGAAGCTATCATGTGAACTAATTCTCTTAATGTAGGAGGTTTGGCAGGCAGGTTTTTACTCTTATTCACAAAAGTATATAATGCCTTCCATTCATAATCTTGAAAATTAACTGTGCATGAAATATTTGGCTCTTGTCTTGAAAGTTTTGTAAGATAAAAAACACGCCAGGCAACAACCAAGTCAACTCCAATGCAAGCCCTTAGACTTTTTAACCCGTTAAGCTGTCGGCTTTCTATGCGACACCCACTTTTTATTATTTTATGATACATCTCAATTTGCCAGCGGATAATATACCATTTTATTTTTTCGATAGCTTCTTCAAAAGAAATTGTTTCTAATGTTGTAAGCAATAACCAAGATAACGACTCTATGTTCTCAGGAGGAGCAGGTTCATTTGCATAAATAGACCATACTTCTATATATTCTTTTCCTTTCAAAAGTTTTACCTTGCTAAATCGTATGTCTAAAGTTGCTATTCTCTTTTTTTGCCCAGGCTTTCTTGGAACCTCTACAATCATTTTACCTGAAACCGGCAATTCCATCATTGTTTCCCAAAGCTTTTGCTGCTCCTCTTTTAATTTGCGATTATGCCTTGCCCTAATTAGTAATTTAGGCGCATTTTCTATTTCTTTTGTTAATTGAAATAGCTCGAAAATATCTGCCTCTCTATCTCCAACACTTACAATTGTTGTATTTTTTAATTGTTCTTGAATGGGGATAAGTGATTTATAGCTCTTGAGCCACTTATAACTTTCTTTTGCTTCTATAGGTGTCTCAGCACGATTATGCCTTTTTCCTAACTCTTTTGGATCTCTAACCCATAATTGTAAATCTGCCAACCCCAATGGAACTCCTTCTGTATTAAAGGTCATAGTATCATGCATTATTATGCCTTTATTATTTGGAGAATCTCCTATGAATCCTAACTCTGGATCTTCATGCCCTGTGTAATTAAGCGAGGTTGTATCTTGAACTGCCAAGATTATTGATTCCTTCTTTAGCCTCTCCATAGTTTCTGTCTTGTGAGAATCCAACATATCTTCCATTTTAACATCTTTATTTTTAAAAAAGCGATAGGCAGCTTTTGTCTTAGCTCTGGTCTTGCATGCCTGTGGTATGTTTGCCTCAGGCTTATCAAAAAAATCACGGGTTATTGTGCAGAGCCTATTTTGAAGCCGCTTATCTCCAGGATGAAAATTCTTAAATTCCTTAAGCACCCAGTCTTTTTCTTTCTCTTTTCTTTTTTTTATGCCTAATGCTTTTTGTAAATCATTTACTAACGGATAAACATAAATGTGTTTTATTGATAAAGAATTACTATGGTTGATATCCCATTTTCCGCGTCCTTTTGTTTGTCCTACGTTGATCCAATTTGCCGCTTTATAGCTTGCGCCCGTGAATCTCTTATCAACGAAAGTTTCTAACATTATTACTTCTTTTCCATATTTTTCTTCCCAATCTCTTTTTATTCTTTCAGAACTCATGCTTAAAACTTTCGATGCTAAGTTTTTTACTTTTACTTGTGGCAAAATCAGGAACCTTGAATTATTTACAATCCCTTGCAAATGTTTTATTCGTGTATCTTTGTCCCAACCAACCCATTCATCTCGATCTTTGCAATGCCATGCGGCAAAACTAAAACCCATAGCCCCCAAAATGCCTTTTTCACTTGCAATTAAATAACGAATTTCTGCTCCGATTTTTTTTGGGCTGCCTAAGTAATGATATTTGTCCATTATTTTTATCCAAATATTCCACTCGTCAAGATCATCTTTATTCACTCTTATTATTTCTATTTCTTTGAGCTCATCTACCCTACAGTTTAGCTCTTCGGTCATTTGTATTATTTTTGTATTCATAATACAAAGAATCATGGCACATCTCTCTCAAATTAGCCAGCGCTAATTATGGGAC
>MEUB01000041.1 GCA_001771535.1 candidate division WOR-1 bacterium RIFOXYB2_FULL_37_13 | reverse complement strand
ATTTCATTTATTGCGGCTTTTTTGCTGATTCCCCGTTTGCTGTCTTTGCTTAAAAATTCTATAATTTGGTTTATTTCATCCAGCGGACGCAGCTTTTTTTTAAGTTCTTCCACTATATTTTCTGTTGATTGTTTTTTTTCATAAATAATCTTAAATGCTTTTTTTATTTCTGCTTGGGCCTCCAAGGATACACCTCTGCGCTGCATCCCTATTGAGTTAACCCCTCTTGCTTCCCCGGGGGATCCTACTACTAACATGAATGGGGGGATGTCTTGCCCGATTTTTGATTGTGCCCCGATCATTGCAAGTCGCCCGATCCTTACAAATTGATGGATTCCCGATAAGCCCGCGATAATCACTTGATCTTCAATTTCTGTATGTCCTGCAAGCCCCGTAAATCCTCCGACAACTACCTGATTCCCCATTTTGCAGTTATGTGGGATGTGAGCATGGATCATAATGTAGTTATTGTCTCCAATTATTGTTTTTTCATTTTCTCCAACAGGCAGATGGATAGTGACAAATTCTCTTATTGTGTTGTTATCTCCGATTATTATTTCTCCTCTTTCTCCTTTATACCTTAAATCCTGAGGAGGAGTTCCAATTGATGCTCCTTTATGTATGTGATTGTTTTTTCCGATTTTTGTCCATTTGTTGATTGCCACATGTTCTTCGATTATTGTGTTCTCCCCAATTTCAACCTCCGGGCCTATAACAACAAATTTGCCTATTTGACAGCCTTTCCCGAGTTTGGATGAAGCGTGGATAATTGCAGATGGATGAACTTGTGCTCCTGTTGATCCTCCCCCCTGATCTACAAGAGAAAAAGTAAACTCTCCTTCACATGCCGCCTCTCCGTCTACAGACGCCTTCCCCTTCATTTTTCCTATGCCGCGCTTAAACCAAAGCACTTCAACTTCAAATTTTAACTGGTCTCCGGGGACAACGGGCTTTCTAAACCTTACCTTGTCAATTCCTGCGAAAAAGATGATTTTGCCTGCGGCAGAAGGGGCGCTTAATGCCATAACAGCGCCGACCTGGGCGATTGCTTCGACAATTAAAACTCCCGGCATTACGGGTTGGCCGGGAAAATGTCCCTGGAAAAAATATTCATTCATTGTGACATTTTTTATGGCGAGTGCACTTTTTCCGTATTCCATTTCGAGTATTTTATCTACCAGAATAAAAGGATATCTGTGAGGAATTGTTTTTAATATATCTTGAATGTCTAACATTTTTTAAAACTCCTTTTTATTATCATAAAATATTCGCATAATGTTGTTTTATGACTTCAAAACAATTTTATCATAAAAACCGGCAGCTATCTTCTTTGCCATTTCAATATTTAATTTATGGCCGCTTTTTTTGGCGATAATTTTTGCTTTGATTGGCCGGCCAATAAGCGATAAATCTCCTATTAGGTCAAGTATTTTATGGCGAACAGGTTCCTCTTCAAATCTTGCAACATTGACATATCCCTTTTTTTTGTTCAAAACCAAGGAATTTTCTAAAGAGGCTCCTTTTGCTAAGCCGTGTTTTTTTAATTCTTCAACCTCTTCTTTATAGCCAAAAGTTCTTGCTGGAGCAATTTCGGTTATAAAATTTGTTGATTCATTAAAAGTAAAGTTTTGTTTTCCAAGCCCGACAAAGCAGGTTTCAAAGTCTATGCAAAATCCTTCGTACGGCAGAATTTCTATTGAAGCATTTTGATCTTCCAAAAAAATCCTCTCTTTTACAATAATTGGTTCTTTATTTTGTTTTAAAGCTTTGGGTTTGCAGGCGATTAATGCCGCGACAAAAGGGAGGGCGCTGCCATCCATATTAGGCAGCTCTTTTGCGGAAAGCCCAATCTCCAAAGAATTTATACCAAGCCCATCTGCCGCCGCTAAAATATGTTCTATTGTTTGAAGGTCGCCAAGGCTGGTTCCTCTGGTTGTATTTGTAACATTTTCTACGCAGGCTCTTATTCTTTTGTTTTTAAAAATAAAATTGATTTCACCACTATCGGAAGGAGAAAATGTAATGCTGCTTTTTTCTCCGGAATGAAGGCCTATGCCGGATAAAGACCCTTTTTTTGATATAGTTTTAACGGGATTCCCGTCTTTTGATTGGAACATTTGCCCCATCTCCGTACAGTTTGTAATAACTTCGAATTATCTCTTCGGTTATAATTTCCTTTGTGTTTTTGTCTATTACTGTTCTTTTTACGACGGTTCTAAATGGAGCGTTTGATCCTATTACTCTTTTGTAAGAGGTTGCCTTAAAAGCGCCGTTTCCTCCCATAGAGTAAATAGATGCTCCAGAAAAAACAACTTCTTTTGAGGAAGGAGTTCCATAAATTCTAAAAGAAAGCTTGTGATTTGTGGCGGTCGCTTTTATCAGTATTGGATATCCTGTATCATTCTGGAATTTAAAGTCAGCGGAGCCGGGATAAACTGTCGCATCCCTGCCTAAAGGATATATATTGAAATAAAAAGAATGATTCCGTCTTGCCAAAACTTTTATGTCTGCCAATGCAACGGTATTATAAAGAGTTGTTGCTATTTGGCATGTTCCGCCGCCGTATTCCGGCACCAATTCATTGTTTGATATTACGTAGGCCTGCCTAAATCCGCGCTGAGGAGAGAAATCTCCTATTTTTTCTGTTAAAGATAAAATTTCGCCCGACATCATCAATGTATTGTCCAGCCAAGATGCAATAAGCTTTATATTGTGTATTCTGTTTGGCGAATCATGGGCTCCAAAATAAGTAGTGAAAGAAGAAATCCGATTGACAGGAGGACTCCTTCTTAAATCCGATTCTTTAATTTTTTGGTCAAAAGAGTATTCTATTTCCGCCTTTATAGCCTTATCTCCCCTTGCAAGAGTTTTCCTTATAATTTCAAGTGTTTTTTCGATGTTTAATTTTCTTTTAGGGGAGTCGGGATAAATATGATACTTTCCTGAGCTTTCTTCAAGCTCTATTTTTGCGTTTATAGCTGGAGCGTCCACTTGTTGAGAAACTTCAAAAAGGATATCCCTTGTTTTTTCCGGAAGAATCGCAAGCGCCAGATTAAAAACATGATAATCTCTGGAAAACCTATCCCTCAAATTTAAAAAATAATTTGAAATTTCCGGAAGAGAAAAAATAGAATCTGCTGTTTTTTCTGCAAGGATATAAACTCCAAACTCTCTTGGGAAAAAAGAAAAAGTTTCATTGGAACTTATGATTAGTGTAATTGAAGAAGGGGAAAGCTCTGTAATCGCGCTGTTCTTTAATTTGTATATTACCTCTTTTTTTGTCATCCTGGATATATTGATGTTTCCTACAAAACTGTTTGGCGGAAGTTTATGGTGGCTCATTACAAAATCAAAACAAATCAGTCCTCCAAGAAGAAGGACTGATAATAATGCAAGTATGAAAAGAAACTTTATTCCAGCTTGGCTATTCAATAATTTTTGTTACAGCTCCGGCTCCGACTGTGTGTCCACCTTCTCTGATAGCAAAACGCATTCCTTCTTCAACCGCAACTTCGGCTATAAGCTCAACAGTCATTTCAATGTTATCTCCTGGCATGACCATCTCGACTTTATCCGGAAGCTTGATTTCACCCGTAACATCTGTAGTGCGGATAAAAAATTGAGGCTTATATCCAGGGAAAAACGGCGTATGTCTTCCGCCTTCTTCCTTTTTTAATACATAAACTTGTGCCAAAAATTTTGTGTGAGGCTTAACTGATCCTGTTTTTGCTGCAACCATTCCACGCTTAAGCTCTTCCTTTTCAATTCCTCTCAATAAAAGGCCTACGTTATCTCCGGCAAGCCCTTCATCAAGAGTTTTGCGAAACATTTCTACTCCTGTAACCGTTGCTTTTTTATGTGCGCCGAGACCAATAATTTCTACTTCTTCTCCAACATCAACCTTCCCTCTTTCAATGCGACCTGTACCAACAGTTCCGCGACCAGTAATTGAGAATACATCTTCTATTGGCATTAAGAAAGGCTTATCTATAGGTCTTTCAGGATCAGGCAGATAAGCATCTAATGCTGCTGTTAATTCTAAAATACACTTTGCTGCCTCAGGATCTGTTGGTGATTCCATAGCCTTAAGCGCAGAACCCTTAATTATAGGAATTTTATCTCCCGGATATCCATATTTTGCCAAAAGCTCTCTTATTTCTACTTCTACAAGGTCGATAAGTTCAAGATCGTCGACCATGTCGCATTTATTTAAGAAAACAATTACGTTAGGAACATTAACCTGTCTTGCGAGAAGAATGTGTTCGCGGGTTTGAGGCATAGGTCCGTCAGCTGCGGAAACAACCAGAATAGCTCCATCCATTTGAGCTGCGCCTATAACCATGTTTTTTACATAATCGGCATGACCCGGGCAGTCAATGTGGGCATAATGCCTTTTTTCTGTTTCGTATTCAACATGCGCGATAGCAATTGTAATCCCTCGCGCTTTTTCCTCCGGAGCTGCGTCAATTTCGTCAAACTTTTTGGCTTTAGCAAAACCTTTCTGTGCTAAAACATTTGTTATAGCAGATGTTAACGTTGTTTTTCCATGATCGACGTGTCCAATTGTTCCTACATTTAAATGGGGCTTCTTCCTTTCAAACTTTTCTCTGGCCATTCTTTTTTCCTCCTTGTAATAATGCAACCTTCTTTTCTTTTGTTTTCAATAATATATTATCAGCAAACGCTGATGATTGTCAAGATTGATTTTTGTTTTTTTGTGCTTGCGGGAGCTTCTCATGTAGTGTAAAATTATATCCCAAGTGTTATTTTTCTGATTTTTGTTTGTTATATTAAAACTGTAGTTTGAAGGGATTGGTTTTAAAATTGAGATTTAAACAGCTCCAATGGTCATGGCATAAGATAAAAAAATATCGTTTTGCTTATATTTTTATTCTTCCTACCGTTCTTGGAATGTTGACTTTGCATCTAATCCCGATTGTTCAAGGTATTTATATGTCTTTTTTAAATCTCAGCCAATTTACTCTGGACAAATATCTTGGAGCTCCTTTTGTATGGTTTAAAAATTATTACGATGTCTTGATTAATACGCGAAGCCCTATACGCATAGGCCTTTTTGATGCCGCAAGAAATACAGTTATATATACAGTTGTGGTAACTTTTGGGACGCTTTTACTTGGGATGCTGGTTGCTCTTATGGTAAACAGGGAGTTCAGAGGCAAAGGATTTATTCGCACGCTCTTTTTATTCCCTTGGGTTGTCCCGACCTATGTTACCGGCCTTCTTTGGGGGTTTATGTGGCAGAGGGGAGTTGGGATTATAAACATCATTCTTGTAGATATTCTGCATTTGCTTCCAAGCAAACCTTTTTGGTTAATAGGGCCTAACACCATATGGGCTATTATAATCCCTACAATTTGGCGGTATTGGCCATTTTCAATGTTGCTTCTTTTGGCAGGGATGCAAAGCATTCCTGAAGAACTTTATGAAGCTGCTGACATTGATGGAGCTTCCGGATGGAGAAAATTTTGGGAGATAACTTTCCCTTTGTTAAGGCCTGTGTGGTCAATATTAATACTTTTTGGTTTAATATTTAATGTATACAGTTTTAATATTGTTATAATGATGTTTGGTTTTGGGGCCGGATTTCCTGGTGAATGGGGAGATTTATTAATGACTAATATTTTCAGGAATTCATTTATGCAGTGGAATTTTGGCGCAGGCGCGGCTGCTTCCGTGATCCTAATGTTGACAATGATTTTAATCGTTAATGTCTGGTTTTATTTTTACAAAAAAGCCGAGGAAGAAACCCGATGAATTTATCTTACTACGCTAGGAAGAGAATAAAGGATTATTTGATCCATATTGTAATGTTGATAATACTTTTGTTTACCCTGTTTCCTATTGTATGGATGGTTTATACATCTTTAAAAGAAAATACAGATATTTTAGTCGGCAAAATTCCTCTTTCTCACGCGCATAATAATGTTGCCGAGATAGCGCCTGATGACAGTTCCATATGGATATTGACTTCTGACGGAGGAATAAATAAGCATAACAGGAAGACATTGAAAGAATCAGACTATAAGAGCGCCCAAACCATGACTTCCTCTTTTCACACGGATGATAAATATATTTGGATTTCATCTGCCAATCATGGGTTGTTAAGATACAGCAAAAGCGATTTAAATAAAAAGAGCGAATTCGATTTAAAATTGCCTTCGTTTGACAAGGCAAAAGTCGGATCCACAACTATTTATGGAACCAAAGATAAAATTTATTTTTCGATGAAATATAAAGGGTTTCAACAAGTTGTGGAGTTTAACAAGAAATTGGGAAAGGTTGTAAGGACCTTTAATATAAAGAATGAATTTTCTCCTTCACAGGTTCAATCATTATTTGTTGCAGGAGATACTCTTATGGTGGGGCTTGATACTGGGTTATTGTCGGTGGACATTAAATCCGGCAAAATAAAAAAAGGTTTTTCTATAATGGAGTATCTTCCCCTTGGCGTTGAAAAAATAAAATTACTATCCAATGGCAAACTTATTATTGCCGGCAATAATGGTGCTTATCTGTTTGACATGTCGAGCGGAAACGTTGTAAAAAATATTTACCCTAAAGCAGTTTATGGATTAAGTGTATTAAATGGAAATGTTTATATTGGCACAAATCACGGCTTTATTGCTTATAGTGCTAAAGAGCCAATGATGGCATCTCCGCTGGGAGCCGAAAACCTTTTTCATCAAATTAAGAGGGATGGAACGGTTAATCCAGGAGCGAAGCTTGTTCCTTCTGAGGTGGTTGCCATTGCTGGGCTGGGAAAGAATCTTTATGTCGGATCCACTTTTGGAAGAATATCCCAATATAATTTAAACTCTAAAAAAGTTGTAAATTCTGCTGTCGCGCGCCAGGGGCATATTGTAGTCTCCTGGGTTAATTATGTTGACATGTGGAAAAATGTTGATTTTGGTTTATACTTGGGCAATTCTTTTTTTATTTGCGGAATTTCCATGTTTTTTGCAATGATCTTTGCCACAATGGCGGCTTATGCTTTATCTAGATTTAAATTCCCCGGGTCTAAGCTTTTTTCTATGGCGATATTAGCTACTCAAATGGTTCCCGGAATTATGTTTTTGATTCCTATTTATTCTAATTTTGTTAAATTTTCAGAAATTACAGGAATCCCTATTAAAGGGACTTATTATGGGCTTATTTTTGTTTATTCAACATTTTTTATCCCTTTTTCCGTCTGGATTTTACGCGGATTTTTTGCAGCAATTCCTATCGAGCTTGAAGAAGCCGCGCATATAGACGGCTGCTCTCCTTTTCAGGTCTTTTGGTATGTTGTTTTGCCTTTAGCCATACCCGGCATTATAGCTACGGGAATATATATTTTCCTTACAGCCTGGGATGAATTAATTTTGGCTTGGGTTTTAACTTCTGCCGATACCATGACTATTCCCGTAGGGATCAGGAATTTTGTAGGCAACTATCAGAACCGCTTTGATTTGATTATGGCAGCGGCGACTGTGGCGACAGCGCCTGTTATGTTGTTATTCTTTTTATTGCAGAAACATATTGTAAAAGGGCTTACGGCGGGAGCGGTAAAAGGCTAAAAGAAAAAGAGATGAAATTTATTAGGCTTTTGTGAGATAATTATTTGTCAGGAGGAGGTGAAATAGAATGAAAAAACTGTTTATGCTTATAGTCTTAATTTTTGTTATGACTTTAACATGTTATGGTTTTGGCGAAAAAAATTCTTCCGATATTTCCAGCAAGGCTTCTTATCCTTACCTTATAGATAAGTTTGATGATGGGAATTTTAACGAGAATCCGGAATGGTTTGTTTTTGATAATATTGTTCCTTCAGTTGTTATTAATTCTGTATTGTCAAAAAATAAGGTGGAAGTCGCGGAATATTCTTTGAATATTACTGGAGCCGCTAAAAGCTGGTATGTTGGCGGGATGGGAACTGTTTTAGGGATAGATGCCACACCTTATGACTCCTTTGATGTGAATGTGTATAGCAACGGAGAAGGATCCGGCCTTTTAAAAGTTGAATTGTATGATGATGACAATTTAAACGACAAGGTCGAGGTTGATAAGAATTGGAAACCGACAGAAGATGATTTGTGGGTTTACGAGCTTAAAATCGATTGGAAAGGGTGGAAACATATCTCTATTCCTTTTGCCGACTTTGTAAATCAGGGAAGAGGCAATGGGATTTTTGATCCTAATCTTAAAGAAGGGTCCAGCGGTTTAAATAAGATTCAATTGATTGTTGTTGCCAACTCAGAAGACGGAAACGTTGATTTTAATCTTGATACTATTGAGTTAGGGTTGTCTTCCTCTGACGCCGGCGATAAAGGAATGTAATCAGTTTTTGATTTTTTTAGTTTTTAAAAAGGGTACAAACAGCAAAAAGTTTGTACCCTTTTTGTTATTTGGGAATCAGGGGGAATTTCTTCTTTTTTCTGCTTCTAGGTAAACCACCAAAACCGAGATATCTGCTGGGGAGACCCCTCCAATTCTTGCGGCTTGCCCCAATGTTAATGGCTGCTTTTCCGATAATTTAAGCCGCGCCTCTGATGACAGAGTTATTATCTTTTTGTAGTCAATCCAATCAGGAATTTTTTTTTCTTCAAGCTTTTTCAGCTTTTCCGCGTGTTTTATCTGTCTATCAATGTATCCCGCATATTTTTTTGATATTTCAATTTCTTCTTTAATTTCTTTTGAAATTAAATTGTTATTTTTGATGGCTTCTTTTTTAATAAGAAAAGATTTATACCGTTCTTCTGAAACAAGCCCGATTTGATATCCTTTTTCGGTAAGCCGCAGATCCGCATTGTCCTGCCGCAATAAAAGCCGATACTCGGATCTGGATGTCAGCATTCTGTAAGGTTCGGAAATATCTTTTGTTATTAGGTCGTCTATTAGTGTTCCTATATAAGCTTCGTCTCTACGCAGAATTAATGGTTCCCTGCCTTTTGCTTTCATTGCCGCGTTAATCCCTGCTATTATGCCCAACGCCGCAGCTTCTTCATATCCAGACGTTCCGTTTATTTGCCCCGCGCAAAAAAGGCCTGAGATTAATCTTGTTTCCAGAGAATAAGTAAGCTGCGATGTAGGCACATAGTCATATTCAACCGCATATCCCGGACGAATTATTTCTACATTTTCCAAACCTGGCATTGTTCTTAGCATTTCAAGCTGGACGTCTGACGGAAGGCTGGTATTTAATCCCTGCGGATAAATTTCCAGAGTATTACGTCCTGTCGGCTCAATAAAGCATTGATGCTTTTCCTTGTCAGGGAATCTTACAACTTTATCTTCAATAGATGGACAGTATCTTGGCCCAATCCCCTGAATTTTTCCGCTGTACAAAGGGGATCTGTCAAGATTTGCCCGAATAATTTCGTGAGTTTTGGGTGTTGTCCATGTTAAATAGCACGGAACTTGAGGTAGGTTTGCTCCTTTATTTTCGGGAATGTTTAATCCATATTGCCTATATTCCCAGGTAAATGAAAACATTTTAGGAGGGGTATCTCCCGGTTGTATTTTCATCCTTGAAAAATCAAGTGATCTTTTGTTAAGCCTTGGAGGGGTTCCTGTCTTTAATCTCCCAAGTTTTAACCCTATTTTTTCCAAACTTTGGGAAAGTTTTTTTGCGGGGAGTTCCCCTGACCTGCCTGCCTCCTGATGGTTCATTCCAGTATGGATTATCCCGTTTAAAAAAGTGCCGGTTGTTACAACCACAGTTTTACTTTCATAAACAACATCCAAAGCTGTCCTGACTCCGACAATATTTTTCCCCTCTTTGTCTACAAGAATTTCATCGACAATATCCTGCTTAAGATCAAGGTTCTTTTCTTCTTCGAGGATATTTTTCATGACAAGATGATATTCGTCACGATCTGATTGTGCGCGGAGGCTGTGAACCGCATCCCCTTTTGTGGTATTTAAAGTCTTCATTTGAAGAAACGTCAAATCGGCGGCAATTCCCATTTGCCCGCCCAAGGAGTCGAGCTCTTTGACAAGCTGGCTTTTGGCGGGGCCACCGATTGCGGGATTGCATGACATAAAAGCGATGGTGTCCAAGTTTATTGTCAGAAGCAGAGTTTTGCAACCAAGTCGAGAAGCTGCCAATGCCGCCTCAACCCCCGCATGTCCTGCGCCGATAACGATTACATCGTATATTCCGGGATTTTTATTGTTATGCATTCTCTTTTTGTTATCCGCGAATATCTCTTATGACATAAACAACGCCTATTGTTATGCCAAAAGAATCTCTAACCTTGTTCGCATTTATAATAGAAGGAATTTTTTCACCTTGGGGATCGATCAAGTCTGTTTCAAACCTTTGGATTTCCAGATTTTTATCCGCTACTTCACAAAACAGCTGATTATATTTATTTACATCTTTAAATAATTTGCAAATTGGCTTACCTATTATCTGTTCTTTTGGCACATGGAAAAATTTTTGCGCTTCATTATTTAAAGATAAAACTCTTCCTTCAAGATCGGTAATCAAAAGAGAGTCGGGCATTGTTTCGATAATTGTTTCTGCCGCGAATCCGGGAGATACGGTAAACAAGTTGTACCGCCTCATTGCTATAAAAACAAAAATTCCCATTAGGGTTATTGCAAACACAACGGTCGGATAAAAAATTCTTGTTCCAAAAATCAGAGGGGTAATCTGGTCTGTTATTGCCGCCATTAAAAGTGACAAGACGGCTCCTGCTGCGATGATTGCCGATTGTTTTTGTATTATTGGATGATGGCAGACTTTTTGTGCACAATTTACAAAAAGATAAGACGCAAACGCTACATAAGCCAAAGAATAGACGGTAAATATCCAATATAGCGGTGCCGGCTGGCTGACAATTCCTATATCCCTTATTTCATAGTAGGAATACATAAAATTTGTAAAAAGAAACAAGGAGCTTGTAATTACAGCCGGTAAATACAAGAAAATATAAGTTGTCCTGTTGTTTAACCATGAATACCTTCTGGTAAATATCATCGCAAAATGGACAAACATGGCAAGCATAAAAGAAAGAAGAGTTACGCTGATACGGTTAATTTGCCTTGCTATTTCAAGCGTGAAAGCTATTCGCATGGAGTATTCAAAAATAGCGGCTAAAAATCCTACAAGCGCCAATCTTGCGTAAAACCTGGCTGCCTTATCATCGTGGTACCTGTTGAAGATATAAAACGACATTAATAAAATAAAAAGAGCGGCTGCCAATTCAAAGTATGAAAAAAACATTGCCATAATTTAATTATAGTTTACTTCAAAAGCATAAGCAATATGTGATATAATTAATTTGATGACTTACAAACGCATTCTCCTCAAGCTTTCCGGTGAAATTTTTGGCGGTAAGTTGAAATACGGCCTTGATCCTGAAGTTTTTGATGAAATCGCAAAAGAGATCCAAAAAGTAAGGAAACACAATATCCAAATTGCTGTGGTTGTCGGCGGAGGCAATATATTTAGAGGTTTGGCAGGATCTTCTGCCGGAATGGATCGCGCGACTGGCGATTATATGGGAATGCTTGCAACGGTCATTAACGCTCTTGCTCTTCAAGACTCACTGGAAAGAGCAGGCGTTTACGCAAGAGTAATGACGGCAATAGAGATGCGTCAAGTCGCTGAGCCTTTTATCCGTCGGAGGGCGATAAGGCATATGCAAAAAGGGAGAGTCGTCATTTTAGCTGCAGGGACCGGCAATCCTTATTTTTCAACAGATACAACTGCTTCTCTTCGCGCGGCCGAACTTGATGTCAATGTAATCATTAAAGCAACCAAAGTTGATGGGATATACGATAAAGATCCTATGAAATACAAAAATGCAAGGAAATTTTCTAAATTAACTTATATGGAAATTTTAAACAGAGGGCTAAGAGTGATGGATTCAACTGCTGCCTCTCTTTGTATGGATAACGATATTCCCATGGTTGTACTTGACTTGATGAAAAAAGGGAACGTTGAAAAAGCGGCATTAGGCAAAAAAGTAGGCACCTCTGTTACAAAAAACAAGTAGGAGGAGATATAAATGCAGGATGCGATAAAAGATTCTGAAAGTAAAATGAAAAAGGCATTAGATGTTTTAAAACAAAGCCTTACGGGCATACGGACGGGACGCGCTACTCCCGCGTTAATCGATGGGATTACCGTGGAATATTATGGAGCGCAGACCCCTTTGAAGCAGATCGCCAATATTTCTGTTCCTGAGCCTAGACAAATTGCTATCCAGCCATACGATAAAAGCTCTGTCCAGTCAATAGAAAAAGCTCTTCTTACGTCAAAACTGGGAATTACTCCTAAAGTAGAATCCGGCATGCTGAGATTATTTCTTCCTCAGTTAACAGAGGAGCGCCGCCGCGATCTTATAAAAATAGTAAAAGATGAAGCTGAAAAAGAAAAAGTGTCTATCCGTAATATCCGCCGCGAAGGGATGGAGTTCTTAAAGAAACAGAAAAATGACAAAGTTTTGACTGAAGACAACGTGAAAGATCAGGAAGAGACAATCCAAAAACTTACCGATAGATACATTGTAGAAATAGATAAGGTGCTTGCCGCAAAAGAAAAAGAAGTTTTGGAAGTATAATTTTGGGAATAATGAAAAAGATCCCAAACCATGTAGCAATCATAATGGATGGAAATGGCCGTTGGGCAAAGGGGCGGGGGCTTCCTCGCATTGCGGGACATAAAGTTGGTGCTGACTCCTTAAAGGAATGTGTCAAGGTTTGTGCGGAAATCGGAGTTAAATATCTTACCGTATATGCTTTTTCCACAGAAAACTGGGCACGCCCAAAAGATGAAGTTTCTTTTTTGATGGGACTGCTGGCGGACACAATTGATCGTGAAGTTGAAAGCCTTAACAAAAACAATGTCTGCTTAAGGTTTCTGGGAAGGCTTGATCAGTTTTCTGACCAATTAAACGGTAAAATGCGGGCTTCAATGGATAAACTTTCTAAAAATACGGGATTAAATCTTAATGTTATGGTGAATTATGGGGGAAGGGCGGAGATTGTTGACGCGGTAAACGAATGGGTTAAGGAAGAAGAGGGGCGTGGTGAGGGAAAGCTTATTACCGAAGAAAAGATTAGCAGCCATTTATATACTAAAGATATTCCTGATCCGGATTTATTGATCAGAACGGCATCTGAGATGAGAATTTCGAATTTTTTATTGTGGCAGATAGCTTACGCGGAAATTTATGTGACAGATGTTTTTTGGCCGGATTTCAGGCGAAACGAGCTATCAAAAGCAATTGAATCTTATGGTAGTAGAGAGAGAAGGTTTGGAAAGACATCAGAGCAAATTGATTGATAATTTTATGTCAAAATCTTTTATAACAAGATCACTTACTATTTTAGTTTCTGTTCCCATAATATGGGCTTGTACTTATTTTGGCGGATTTTTGTTTTTAATTTTTATTTTAACCCTGGCGCTTTTTTCGGTTAACGAATTTTATAATTTAATGATGAAAAAAGGTTATTATCCTGCTTATTGGGTAGGCAATATAATTACCATATTCTTTATAGTTTTTTCTTATTATTCAGTAAGTAAAAATTGGGAACCCGCACATTCGGCGATTCTTACGATTGCGGCTTCTCTTGCTCTAATGGCCGGAGTTTTCCTGAAAAGGGCGGAAGATACAATTGTTGATGTCGCGGTAACGCTTTTAGGGATGATTTACATTGGATGGTTTTTCAGCTATTTTATTTTTATAAGAAGCCTGACCGATCACGGAGCTTATTTTTTCTTTTTAATGCTCACTATATGGGCGATGGATATAATGGCTTATCTTGTCGGTAAAAAATTTGGCAGGCATAAACTGGCTCCCAATATTTCTCCGCATAAAACATGGGAAGGGGCCATTGCCGGGTTTGTTACATGCATTATCGCCTCTGAGATATTTTCCAATTTTGCGGCGATAAATGGGACGCATGCCTTGATTCTCGGCTTGTTAATAGGGCTTGTTGCCCAGCTTTCCGATCTTGTTGAGTCTGTGATAAAGCGGGATGCTGGAGCCAAAGATTCTAGCCAGATAATTCCGGGACATGGAGGAGTTCTTGACCGCTTGGATTCTTTTATACTAACCGCGCCAATTATGTACTATTATGTAGTTTGGGTGATATTGAGATAACCTTATCAATAATAATATTTGCTCTCGCTGAATATTACTTTAATACCATGTTTATCGTGTATTCTTTTTGCTGACAAGTATCTATCGGAATGTTTTTTCAAAATTTCACTAATTCTTCTCTGCTTCTAGTGTCTGTTTATCATCGTAAAATTGTGCTAATGGATATGATATAATAATTGCGTGAAAAACAGCCAGATTCAGGTTCTTCCCGAAGATTTAATCAATAAAATCGCCGCAGGGGAAGTTATTGAAAGACCCTCTTCGGTTGTCAAAGAGCTTGTAGAAAACTCAATCGACGCTTACGCTTCTCACATTGAAATAGAGATACAGGATGCAGGTAAAAAGCTTATCAGGGTGACTGATGATGGTGTTGGGATGACTTCCGAAGAGATAGAGCTAGCACTCAAACGCCATTCTACTAGCAAAATAAAAACTCTTGATGATCTTTTTAACATAAAAACTCTAGGCTTTCGCGGTGAGGCACTTCCTTCGATTGATAGTGTATCTAAATTCCAAATGGAGCCTAATTCAAACGGAAAGGGGATAACCTCCTCTGTTAAAGAACTTTTTTATAACACCCCTGTTCGTCTTAAGTTTTTAAAAAGTAATACTACTGAGATAAATCACATTGAGGACCTCGTTTCTAACTTTATCTTATCATCTCCAAAGATCTCTTTTAAATTGATAGTAGATGGAAAAATTGTTTTGACCTCGCAAGGGAACGGGAAACTTACTGATGCTATTTATTCTGTTTTTGGGCTTGAGCTTTCTCGTGAACTACTTGAAGTTAAGGGAGAGTCTGTTTATGGCTTTGTTTCAAAGCCGAACATAAGCAGACTCGATAGAAGTTTTGAGGTTTTCTTTGTAAATGGAAGAAGCGTTAAGAATTTTATGTTGGGAAGAGCGACTGAAGAAGCTTATCGCAACTTAATTCCTGGGAACAGATATCCTGTGGCGATTTTGTTTGTTGATATCCCGCCTCAAGAGGTGGATGTGAATGTACATCCGGCGAAGAGGGAAGTTAAGTTTTTGAAGACGAAAGAAGTAATGGCTAGGGTCACTTTTGCGGTGAAGAAATCACTTGAGGGAGTAATGGAAGGGGACAAATTTCCAATTTCCAATGTCCAATCCCTCGAGAAGCTCGGGACAAGTTTTCCAATTTCGAATGGGGGGCAGGGAGAATACAAGGGATCGACTGATAACTTATTCCAAAAAATACACATTCATGAAAACCAATGGACGCCTCAAATGGCTGAGATTTTATTAGACCAGCTACCTCAGGTTCAAGTCCCGACGATGGTTGAGGAATCTACCTTTATTGTGTCAAGCGTTCAGCCACTTATACCGATTTATCAGTTTATCAATACTTATATTATATGTACTGATGGCGAGGATCTTGTTTTGCTTGATCAGCATGCGACACATGAGCGAATTCTTTTTGACAAGCTTCAAAAATCTGAAAATTTAGGTATGTCATCGTCTCAAAGTTTATTAATTTCAGAAACTCTTGAGTTTAGCCATGGTGAAGCCTCTGTCTTGGAGGAAAATTTTGAAGAATTTAAGCGGCTTGGTTTTGAGATAGAACATTTTGGAAAAGACTCCTTTATTGTACGAATGATTCCATCAATTTTGATGAAAGCCTCTCCAAAAGAGGTAATCACGGATATTATAACGGAACTTAAAAGTGGCGAATTTAAAAATCAGCCTGAAAAAAAGAAAGATAAGCTAAATAAGATGATAGCATGCAAGGCTGCGATAAAAGCGGGAGATAAGCTTTCACAAACAGAGATACAAAATCTCATACGCGATCTTTATAAAACAGAAAATCCTCTTACCTGTCCTCATGGCAGACCTACGATAGTCAAAATCACAAAATATGATTTAGAGAAAATGTTCGGGAGAAAGTGATTATTCTGATTTTAGAGAATTAGTTTTATTTAATTTTAATTGAAACACTCAAAAATAGATGTTAAACTTAAAATTGAGAGGTGAAGCTGATGAATACTGTAACTTTAGAAAAAGAGTTGATTGAGATAGTTTCTGATTTACCAAAAAATTCAGCTAAAGAAGTTATTGATTTTGCAAAATATTTGAGATGGCAATCTGCTTCTTCGAAAAAATTTCCGGAAAGAGTCGATGATCTATGGACAAAAATGAAAAAACAGATTGAGTTCAAAAAGTTTAAACCCAGCGATGTTGCCAGGTTTATTGAAGAGATAAAAAAACAAAGCAAATGAAGGCTTTAAAAGTTGTTGTTGATACTAATGTTTTAATTTCCTCGCTATTTGGCGGTAATCCAATTTGTAGATTGTGCAGTTTGCTCTGGTGTTCAATATATAATTTCTGGCGATAAGCATTTACTAAAATTGTCAGAATTTAAGGATATCATAGTTCTTTCTCCTGCTAATTTTATTAAAACTTTTAGTCATTAGGCTTTGCAATTTCCTGCCCAGTTTTCAATAGAAGTACAAATTATGTCATCAATAAACAATCTCCCAGTATTTGGCATTCCATTTTCAATAGAACTGTATTTTTTTGGTAAAGGAGCAAGAGCAGAATATCTTATGTGCATAAGTATTCTATTTCTGAATTCTATTGGCATTTTCGCAGCAGATAAAAGACCAGTCTCATTATCAAGGTCGGCTAGAACCTGGGAGATTAAAGTTGTTGCCCGCTCTTTTTCTTCTCCAGTAGCTGTATCCCAAAATAGTCGGGATGAAAGTTGCTTGTTTATTTTTTCTTTAAAGGTATCTTCCTCGCCATAACAGCCGTTGTTTTTGTTAAATACTGCTCCGTGTAAATTTCTTAAATCGCTATCATATGGGTTGGTAAATCTAAACAAAAAACGGCTTCCATCTATAACCCCTGAAGAAGAAAGTCGTGCGGCTCTATATAAATCTTCCAAAGAGACAGGCATATAACCGGTTGAATCGAAAGGTTCTTGAGGAGAAACTCTTCTCGTGTGACCAGTATATCTTCCTATACTTGCTTGAAAGTCTTCAGAAGTTTGGGATGTTTTTGCTGTTGAGACTACATTTCTGAGCCGAACAGGAAGATTGTCAACTGTAACAACTACAGGCGCAACTATTTCCCCTTCTTTTTCTATCTTCACATCGTCTAATATAGTTGAAAAGAAAACTCCATCATTAAAAGAAGATGGACTCCATGATCTAATGCTTATCATCGGTCGGGGATGAGTGTAATTTGGTATTCTGAAAACCTGCTCTAAAACAGTTATTTTTTTCCTTCCTTTAAGCTCTAAATAAAGATGCTTTGTTGCATATGCACGAACTGCTGGTAACATTTTTTTGCCTCCTAAATTTTTTTATTATAACTAATATCTTATCGCCTGTTATAAAAAAAATTTCAAACTATTTTAATGGCAAATAAAAACAGGGAATAACAATCATGGAAAAAATGTTTGAAAAAAGATAGAATACTTCTCTTATGGACAATAAAGAAGCCAAAAAAAATGTTTTCTGGCTTGCGATGACCAGCCTTTTTACTGATATTTCTTCTGAAATGATAATGTCACTTTTGCCGTTGTTTTTAACCGCGCTTGGAGCTTCGCGTGCTGTGGTGGGGCTGATCGAAGGGATCGCCGAAACTACTGCTAGCTTGTTTAAAATAATCTCCGGATGGCTTTCTGATAAATTGGGAGCTCGTAAAGGGCTGGTTGTTTTTGGATACGCATTATCAACTATTTTTAAGCCTTTCATCGCTCTTGCAAATGTTTGGCATCAGGTTTTATTCGTCAGATTTGTTGATAGAGTCGGAAAAGGGATCCGCAATGCTCCCCGCGATGCCTTGATTGCTGATTCTGTAGAAGAGCATGAAAGAGGAAAATCTTTTGGCTTTCAGCGTGGAATGGATACTTTTGGAGCTGTTATCGGAACATTTCTTGCGGCGGCATTGCTTTTTTTTCTTGGGGAATATACCCAGTTAGATGTTTTGCATCAATACAGGACAATTTTTTTGCTTTCTATAATTCCTGGAATTTTGGGTGTTCTGTCTGTTTTATTTATGGTTAAAGAAATAAAAAAACAGACTGATGGGAAAGAAATTCCTTTAATTTCATGGAAATCATTTGATTCAAGTTTTAAAGCTTTTATATTTGTTTCCGCCATTTTTGAATTTTCAAATTTCAGTTACGCGATTTTTATTCTTCGCGCCTCAAGTTTAGGCGTCATTGTCGCCCTAATACCAATTATTTATCTTATGTACAATCTTGTTTATGGATTCCTTTCGCAACCGCTTGGGGCTTTAGCTGACAAAATAGGGGAAAAAACAGTCCTTTTCTTCGGATATGCTTTTTCTGCCATTATGTGTCTGGGTTTTGCTTTTGCGAGCAATCCTATGCATGCATGGATACTTTTTGCGATATATGGAGTTGTCAGCGCTATAACAAATACAATCCCGAGAGCAATGCTAGCAGACCTTGTGTCTCCCAAATTGCGCGGTTCAGCTTATGGCGCCTATTATATGGTGATAGGGTTGGTTGCTCTTCCAACATCCGCGATCGCAGGCTTTTTGTGGGATAGCTTGGGCGCTGTCATTGCTTTTTCTTATGGAGCCGCACTGGCTTTTTCTGCTGCAATTCTTGTTCTTGTTTTTATTCCATCAAAAAATTCTTAGTGAAGAATTTTTCTGTAATAAAATAATAAGATCTTTTGCTATACTTAAAGCATGCCTAAAATCTATTTAGCCCCGCTTGCGGGATGTTCGGACTTGGCCTTTAGGCTGATCTGCCGCGAATATGGGGCAAAATTTGCTTTTTTTGAAATGGTAGATGCTCATTCCCTTATTTATGAATCAAGACAAACTTTTGATGTTTTAGAAACTTGCCCCGAAGATAAACCTATAGCTGCCCAGCTCTTGGGCTGTGACCCTGACATCATGCTAAAAGCCGCTAAAAGACTTTTGGCTATAGTAAAAGTTTCATCCATTGATGTAAACGCCGCTTGCCCTGTCACAAAAGTCATAAAGAAAAAATGCGGCGCCTATCTTATGCGTGATCCAAGTGGCTTATATAAAACAATTAAAAAACTTGTCTCCAGCCTGGATATCCCCATAACCGTAAAACTAAGATCAGGTTTTGAAATGGAAGATCATAAGAAACTTGTTTCTATCGCTAAAAATTGTGAAAAGCATGGAGCTGCAACTATTTTTATACACGGAAGGACTCGTTCTCAACTATATTCCGGCGATGTTGATTATGAAGCGATCAGGCTTGTTAAAGAGAATGTGAAGGTTCCGGTTTTTGGTTCGGGAAATGTTTTTAATCATGAACTCGCAAAGAAAATGTTTGATGAGACGGGGTGTGACGGGATTTTGGTTGCGCGCGGGGCGTTTGGCAATCCGTGGATATTTAAACAGATAGAAGATTATTTAAAAGATTGCAAACTCCCCCATAAAATAAGCATGGCCTCCAGAAAAAAAGCGCTAAAGAGACATCTTTATCTTGTGAATAAATATAGAAAAGGAGTTGAATCAAGCAAGGTAGGCATTATGAGAAAAGTTGGCATCTGGTACTCCAAATCATTTAAAAATGCGGCAAAGCTTCGCGGGCTTTTTGGGCAGGCTAGGAGTTATGAGGAGATTTTGGCATTAGTTGAGAAGTTTATTTGCGGGGTGTGAGTTATGAGTTGACTAGCGCCGACTACTTAATTCATGCTAAAATAGCATTGTTATGAAAGCTATTTTGGCACTTGAAGATGGAACTATATTTGAAGGAAAATCTTTTGGAGCCGAAGGTGAAAGTCTTGGCGAAGTTGTTTTTAATACTTCTATGACCGGTTATCAGGAGATTTTGACCGATCCTTCCTATAAAAACCAAATCGTTGCGATGACCTATCCTTTAATAGGAAATTATGGAGTAAATGACGAAGATTTTGAATCTCAAAAACCCCATCTTTCCGGTTTTGTTGTTTTGGAATCAAGCAGAATTGCCAGCAATTGGCGTGCTCAAATGACACTCGATCAATTTTTGAAAAAATATAATGTTGTTGGAATAGAGGGAATTGATACCCGGGCCTTAACTCTTCATATCAGGAATACAGGAGCAATGAAAGGGATAATTTCTACATCTGACTTTAACGTAAAAAACTTGATAAAAAAAGCAAATGATTACGAAGGGCTTGTAGGCATAGATTTGGTAAAAGAGGTTACCTGCAAAAAAACTTATGAATGGAACACGGAAGGTAAATACAAAGTTGTTCTTATAGATTGCGGAGCAAAACACAATATAATGCGTGAGCTTGCCAAACGAGGATGTAAAGTGACAGTTGTTCCGGCAAAAACAACTTCTGACGATATTTTGGCGATGGAGCCTGATGGAATTATGTTATCAAATGGGCCAGGAGATCCAGCTGCTGTTACTTATGTCATAGAGACCGTCAGACATTTAATCGGCAAAACCCCTATTTTCGGAATTTGTTTAGGCCATCAAATGCTTGGACAGGCTTTGGGCGGAAAAACTTATAAATTAAAATTTGGCCATAGGGGAGCGAACCACCCTGTTAAAAATCTGCAAACAGAAAAAGTTGAAATAACCTGCCAAAATCATGGGTTTTGCGTAGACATAGACAGTTTGAATCAAGAAGAAGTTGAACTAACACATGTTAACTTAAATGACCATACTTCAGAAGGTTTGAGGCATAAGAAATACCCCGTATTTTCGGTACAGCATCATCCAGAATCATCTGCCGGACCTCACGACAGCCGCTACTTGTTCGACCAATTTATAGAGTTAATGGAGCAGCATGCCTAAACGAACAGACATAAAAAGTATATTAATTATAGGTTCCGGCCCGATTATCATAGGGCAGGCTTGTGAGTTTGACTATTCTGGGGTTCAGGCTTGTAAAGTTTTAAAGGCCGAAGGGTTTAAAGTTATTCTTGTCAACAGTAATCCGGCGACTATTATGACGGATCCCGAAGTTGCCGACCGTACTTATATTGAACCTATTACTCCTGAAATTGTTGAAAAAATTATTGAAAAAGAAAGGCCGGATGCCATCCTTCCCACGCTGGGAGGGCAAACAGCCTTAAATATAGCTATTGCTATCTATGAAAACGGCGTTTTGGATAAATACAATGTAAAAATGATTGGAGCAAATCCTGGTGCCATCAAAAAAGCAGAAGAGAGGGAATTATTTAAGTCCGCGATGGAAAAAATAGGGCTCGACCTGCCAAAAAGTAATTTTGCCCATACTTTAGAAGAAGCAGAAAAAGTTTCAGAAGAAATAGGATATCCGGTAATTATTCGCCCGAGCTTTACTTTGGGTGGAACCGGAGGCGGAGTTGCTTACAATATCGATGAATTAAAAGAGATAGCTTCCCGAGGACTTTCTGCCAGCATGACGACAGAGATTTTAATAGAAGAATCTATTATCGGGTGGAAAGAATTTGAATATGAAGTAATGAGGGACAAAAAAGATAATGTTGTAATAATTTGCTCTATTGAAAATTTTGATCCTATGGGGGTGCATACTGGAGACAGTATTACGGTTGCTCCCGCGCAGACGCTGACGGATAAAGAGTATCAGAATATGCGAGATGCTTCTATTGCTGTTATTCGTGAAATAGGAGTTGAAACGGGAGGGTCAAATATTCAATTTGCGGTAAATCCTGACAACGGACGAATGGTTGTTATTGAGATGAATCCGCGGGTTTCCAGGTCGTCCGCGCTAGCTTCGAAGGCGACAGGATTCCCAATTGCAAAAATGGCGGCAAAATTGGCGATAGGCTATACTTTAGATGAAATTCCAAACGATATTACCAAGAAAACGCCCGCATGCTTTGAGCCGACTATTGATTATTGCGTGGTAAAAATTCCAAGGTTTACTTTTGAAAAATTTCCTGGAGCTTCTTCTACTCTTACGACCGTTATGAAATCTGTAGGAGAGACAATGGCAATCGGCAGGACTTTTAAAGAATCTTTACAAAAAGGACTGCGGTCTTTGGAAATAAAAATTTATGGGTTTGAGGATCCGAAAATTGAGCTTTCAAAAGAAGAAGTTGAAAACGAGATTAAAAGGCCTTCGCCTGATAGAATTCTTTATTTAAAGCGTGCTCTTCAGTTGGGACTGGATATTGATCACATTTACGAATTAACAAAAATCGACAGATGGTTTTTGACGAACCTGCAGGAACTTGTTGAATTTGAGAAAAAACTGAAAACCCATAAAAAATTAACTGCCTCTATTTTAAAAGAGGCAAAACTTATGGGATTTTCTGATATCCAGATTGCAAAACTGTGCGAACTTAAAGAGGAAGATGTGTCTACCCTTAGAAAAGAATACAACATCTTTCCTGAGTTTAAACAGGTCGATACTTGCGCCGCCGAGTTTGAAGCTTATACACCTTATTATTATTCTTCATATTGTTAATTTTTTCCTTTGTCTTTCCATTTATATTTTACTAAAAGAGCGTGAAATTTTTAAAATATTCTGTCGAAAGATATTTTGATGTAGCTTATACATACATACAAAAATGGAGGAGAAATAAAATGGGAATTGATTTTGGATCTGTCAGGGCTTCGAGGCTTGTTGATACATTTAAAAGAACATTGGTTTGTCCGTCGCAAAATGGGGTAAATCCTGCTACTTTAAATTTGACCAGAGATGGGGCAAGGGAGATATTAGGGAGAGGCTCGCTAAGAGAAACCTTAAATCCTTTTTTGTCAGCCATGGATGCTAATAGCTGGCAGGCTATTCCTCTAACAGTAGAAAGAAACGAGCATTTTTCTCCTTTTAGAGAAGTAGCATCATATACATCTTATTGGCCATCGGGGGGAATGTCTGTCGAAGGGCTTTCGGTAGAGACAATCAGAAAGTATGCGATGAAGGATTCGGGTGATGAATGGGTACGGCAAACAATTACTGAAATAGAAAAGGCATTTACAGTTTCTTTGCCTCCTTTGTTTCGAGTTTCTTATACTTTACATGAGGTGTGCGAAACAGCCGGGCTTCACCTTACGGACGAACTCTCCTTGAGTGTTGATGATTTAGCGGCATCATTTCGTGCTTTTAATGAATCTGATTATGTAGCGGATCTTTTGGCAAAAATGTATGCTAACCATTTATTGAGTGAATTACATTCGCAGCATGTGGGTGCAATTAATGAGATTCGTGAGGCAATGGACTCAGAAGAAAATAAACTTGCGAAAAATATTTTGACTCTTATTTATCGCGCTGATAACAATGAGGGAAAAGCGGCAAGATTTAATGCATTATTGAACCAAGAAGGAGGCAGAGAGGCTTTCGAGACGGCGTTTAAATATGCAATTGCTCTTGGACAAAATAAAACAGCTTATTCATTATGTTTATATTATAAGCAGGCTTCTTTCAGTTAAGTGAATATGGTTGGAGAGAAAGGAGTGTTAGTCTTTCGTAACGGCTAGATTATCATATTGCCCACCCAAGCTGAAATTAGAATTTTTTTTATATTTATGTTATATTAAAAGAAAGTCTTTATGCCTAAAATACTTTCAAAAGAAAAACTATCAGAAAACATTTCAAAAATTGTAGTTGAGGCTCCTCATGTTGCAAAGGCTACCAAGCCTGGTCAGTTTATTGTTGTGGTTCCTACAGAAAACGCGGAAAGAATCCCGTTGACTATTGCTGATTTTGATAAAAAACAAGGGACTATTACCATTATTTTCCAAATTGTCGGCGCGACGACGAGAATTTTGAACTCCCTAAAAGAAGGCGATAATATTGCCCATATCTTAGGCCCTCTTGGCGTCCCATCGCATATGGAAAAATTTGGGACGGTTGTCGTTATTGGTGGCGGAGTCGGTATAGCGGAAATTTATCCTGTCGTCAAATCATTAAAAGAAACAGGGAATGAAGTCATTACAATTATCGGAGCCAGATGCAAAGAGTTGCTGATTTATGAATCAGAACTAAGAACACAGAGTGCGGAACTTAAAACCACTACGGATGACGGCTCATCAGGCCGCAAAGGATTTGTTTCCGACGAGCTCAAGGATATAATAAATTCAGGGAAAAAGATTGACAGGGTAATTGTGGTTGGACCTGTTCCTATGATGAGAGTGTGTTGCGATGTGACCAAGCCTTTGGCGATTAAGACAATGGTTTCTTTAAATACACTGATGCTTGATGCTACAGGGATGTGCGGAATATGCAGAGTGACCGTTGGCGGCGAGACAAAGTTTGCCTGTGTTGAAGGGCCGGAGTTTGACGGGCATCAGGTAGATTTTGGCGAACTTGCCAGCCGTTTAAGCGCTTACAAAAATAAAGAGAAAGAGGCAGATAACCATGTTTGCAGGTTGTTGAAAAATGGCTGAAAAAAAGTTAAGGAAAAAAATGGGCGAACGCTCTGTTGTCGAACGTATAACAGATTTTCAGGAAGTCCCTCTAGGATATACTTTGGAAGAAGCCATATCCGAAGCTAAACGCTGCATACAGTGTAAAAATCCTCAGTGTGTTAAGGGCTGTCCTGTGGAAATCGACATTCCCGGGTTTTTAAAATATTTGGCGCTGGGCAATTTTGAATCAGCCATTAAAAAAATTAAAGAGACAAATTCTTTGCCTGCTGTATGTGGAAGAGTCTGTCCTCAGGAAGAACAATGCGAGCTTAAATGTGTATTGGGCGTTAAAGGGGAGCCTGTCGGGATAGGGAATCTGGAAAGGTTTTTGGCTGATTGGGAGAGAGCAGAGAATAGAAAGCAAAAAGCAGAGAGCGGAGAAAAAAAGAAAGATAAAATTGCGGTTGTTGGATCTGGGCCTGCTGGATTAACTTGCGCGGGAGATTTGGCAAGGCTTGGCTATCAAATAACTGTTTTTGAATCCCTTCATGTAACTGGAGGAGTTTTGACATATGGCATACCCGAATTTCGCCTCCCCAAAAAAATTGTTGAAATGGAAATTGATTATATAAAAAGCTTGGGAGTAGAAATCAAAACAGATATGCTGATCGGAAATGTTTATACAATTGAAGAACTTTTAAAGGAATATAAGGCTGTTTTTATCGGGTCAGGTGCCGGTCTTCCAAAATTTATGGATATTCCGGGTGAAAACTTTGACGGAGTTTATTCAGCCAATGAATATCTTTTTAGAGTTAACATGATGAAGGCCTGGAAATTTCCGGAATATTTAACCCCTATAAAAATAGGGAAAAAAGTGGCAGTTGTCGGCGGAGGAAATGTGGCAATGGATGCGGCAAGGGTCTCTCTTCGGCTTGGGGCAGAAGAAGTTTGCATAATATATCGCAGGACCAAAAATGAAATGCCGGCAAGAAAAGAAGAAGTTCATCGCGCAGAAGAAGAAGGGATTATATTTAAAAATTTAACCCTTCCTATCGCGTATCATGCAGATGAAAAAGGTTGGGTTAAAGATGCAAAATGCATTCAAATGGAGCTTGGCGAACCTGATTCGTCAGGAAGAAGAAGGCCTGTCCCGATTGAGGGCTCAAATTTTAAAATTCCGGTTGAAACGGTTATAGTTGCGATTGGGAATTCCCCAAATCCATTAATTCCGCATAGAACGCCTAATTTGAAAACGGAACGATGGGGTGGCGTTATCATTACAAACGAAGGGGCTACTTCAATTTCAGGCGTTTTTGCCGGAGGGGACATTGTACGTGGGGCGGCAACTGTCATTTCAGCTATGGGAGACGGCAAAAGGGCTGCAAAGGCTATTCACAAAATGCTTTCCGCGTAGATCAAAAATTTTCCTTTATAAGTTTATTCATTTCCCCTTGTTTTAAAATTAACACACTCCCTGCCCAATTGGACGCGGGATCCGCAGGAATTGTTTGCGTGCGAATATTTTCTGAGGGCATAGCCCGGATGCTATTGGCCAGCAGGATGAATTCTTTCAAAGAAAGATCGCTTTTTATATTATTTACTATTACATCTATTATAAAAGGAGCCTTGATAATAGATACAGGGTTAACAAGGTTTTTTATTAAAGCCTTTATAAATTGCTGCTGTCTTAGCATCCTTCCTATATCGCCCATCGCATCATGCCTGAATCTGGTATATCCGTTTGCCTGTTTTCCTGAAAGCTTCTGGTATCCTTTTTTAAGATTGATATTTAAATCTTGGGCATGGTCAACATAATATAAATCTTTTTCAACATCCACCCATACGCCTCCTAAAAGATCAACCAATTTTTCAATTCCTTTTGTATTAATTAATATATGTTTTTCTATTTTTACTCCTATAAGCTTTTCTATGGTTTGTTTTGTCAGGTCAATTCCTCCAAGAGCAAAAGAAGCATTTATTTTATTGTATCCGTATCCGGGGATTTGCACAAAAGAATCACGGGGAATTGATATTGCGTTGATTCTATTTTTTATCGGATCAAAATGAAGAAGCATTATGGAATCAGATCTCCCGTTAACCCTCAGATCCACTTTTTTTGTTTCTGCAATAAAGGTTACATCTGTTCCTACAATTAACATGTTTAATGGGCGGTCAAAAGTTCCGGTTTTAATAAAAAAAGGGATTGCAAAAGGGAAAAAGAGATTTATGTAAAAATATACTATTCCCAACATTAAGATAAAAATTGCAAGAAGCCTTAATCTGTCAATTTTTTGTTTTTTATCCTTCATTTTTTTCGTAACCTATAGGTATTATGTATAACGGATCATGGTCAGGAGGAAGTTCTAAAATGCTTGATATTACATCATCCCAAAACGACCCTATAGGAACAGCACTCAACCCCAGAGCCTGGGCTTCCAATAAAATGTTTTGAGCCGCGTGTCCTGCTTCAAAATCGACATATCTTTCGGATCGGATCCCGAACTTTGATTGGGTTCTTCGGTATACGGCTGTAATTATTATGCTTATAGGCGCATCTTCTATAAAGGTTTGAGTTAACGCTCCCCTGGATATATTTGGCCGTTTATCACCTTTTATTATTAAATTCAGCTTGTTTTCCATCGGCAGATAATGGAAAACCCCGTCTTTATTGGCCAGATAGATTTCCAATGGATATAAGGCTCCGGCAGATGGGGCAGCTCTTAATTTCCAGTCCTGATCGGTAATGCCTTGGCATGCCCATAAGAGCTGAGAAATTTGATCTTTTGTTAATGCGGTAGTGAGAAAAGCTCTTGAAGATCTTCTTTTTTGTATAGCTTCTTCAACAGAAATTGTCCCTTTTGTTTTTGGGTTTGGAAGCTCAATTGTTTCAGCAGCAGCAACATTGCAAAGCAAGATGACTGCGATAAAAAGATACCACCCTCTTAACATAAAAGTTATTATAACATAATAATAAAAGCAGGATATTGTTTTAAAAAAAAGGGGGCGCAAGGGAGAAGCGCCCCTTTAAACTTTTATTTTGCAGCCTTTTCTTTTTTTGACCATTCTAATATTTGCAGATTTTTTGCAACTATTTCGGTCCATGTCTGGCTCTTTCCGGCTTTATCCTGGTATTTTCTTACCTGGATACGGCCTTCAATTGCCACAAGACGGCCTTTTTTGAGCCATTCTCCGCAAACTTTTGCTAATCCTTCCCATGCCACGCAATTTATAAAATCGACGGATTTTTCTCCGTCTTTTGTCGGTCGGTCGACCGCTATTGAAAAGTGAGCGACAGGTTTTTCGTTTGCTGTATATCTGATTTCCGGGTCGGCGGTAAGTCTGCCCATTAGAATTGCCTTATTCATTGATGCCATTTTTTTCACCTCCTTTTTTATATTGACATCAATCTTCCAGCAATTTTCATGCCATCATTTTTAAGGAGATTATGTCTTAAAAATAGTCACTATTGACGATTTTTAGTAGAAGAAGGAGAACTAATGAGGCTTGATTGAAAAAAGATTTTTTGGGTAAACATTAGAAATTGGGATTTTATGCTTTTCTGCCAATCTTTTGCAATCTTCATATTCAGGAGCGATAGTCATAATTTTATTCCCAAGTTTTCCAATTTTGATTTTAAGTTTTCCGTATTTAGTCGATATTCTTTTGAAATATCTGGAAAGCTTTTCTCTTTCAAGCAATTGTTTTCGTATTCCAAAAGTGGTAGTCTCTTCAAATATTATTTTGACCAATTTGTTTTTTAGTTCAACAGTTGAAATAACGGCAAGCTTTACTCCGTTTCTCTGTTTCTTCATCCTGATAGGTTCAAAAAAAGCGTCAAGGGCTCCCGCGTTCATGAGTTTTTTAATTACCGGATCATATAATTTAGGATTCATGTCATCAATGTTTGCTTCTATCAAATAGACTTTGTCTTTTTCGGTTGGAAGTTCTCTTTGCTGGGAGGCAATAATGGCATTTGCCATAACGGCAGCCCCGAATCCGTTGTCGATGTTGACTACGGCAATTCCTGGCGCGCATGAGTTGAGCATTGTTAATAGGGCGGACAGTCCTTTGAAATTTGACCCATAGCCGACTGAAGTTGGTACGGCGATTATAGGGGCTTTTACTAATCCTCCGATTACAGAAGGGAGCGCCCCTTCCATTCCGGCGACAACAATAAGAACAGAAGCTTTTTGCAGTTTTTCCAGATTTTTTGTAAGTCTGTGAAGCCCCGCAACGCCAACATCGTATAATTTTTCAACTTCGTGTCCAAGAAACTTTAAAGTTACAACGGCCTCTTCCGCTATTGGGATATCGGAGGTTCCTGCTGTAACAACCATAATCTTGCCCCATTGATTTCTCGATCCCTTGTTCCTTTTTTTATATGCAACAATTCTCGCTTCTTTATTATATTGTGCTTTTTTCACGACTTTCTTTATAGCTTTATAAGCCTTTGTGTCAGCGCGAGTTGCAAGGATATTATCTCCTTTTTTATAAATAGCTTTTGCTATCTTGAATATTTGGGCGGGAGTTTTTCCCTCACAGAAAATTACTTCGGGGAACCCTTTGCGTTTAATCCGATGGTGATCTATTTTGGCAAAATCAAGATCTTCATAAGAATCTGTTTTAAGTAAATCGCAAGCTTCATTAATTGAAATTTTATCGGTCTTCAGCTTTTTCAGTGTGTTTTTGATGTTCACTATTTAATTATAGATGATTGGAAGCACGATCTCAATGAAGGTTAGAAATAAACAAAATCTTTTAAGTGAAAATGTCATCCAGATATTATAATTTACCATTCTCTCAATTTTACAAAATAAATAGTCCCTTACAATGGAGGTAAAAGCCAGACCCACAAAAAATTGTCTATCGATGGCATCGGCTCTGCCTCAGAATGGTTTTCGTTTCCTCTTAATCTGTCCTTCAAAAAAATAACAAGAAAGTGGTCGCGCAGAAAAAACCGCAATTTCAGATCGTTTTTTTCGATAATAATGTAGGAAATTATTGCATACGAAAAGGGAATTGCCAAATGGTAGGAACATCAGATTTAAGGTTTAATTTTGGGAAAAGAGGGATAAGAAATTTCCATAACCGTATTAGTGCCCGTACTCTATTCTTATCTGCCTCTTCACAAAAGTCAGCATTACAAGCACTGTCAGAAAAAGTAAAGGCTACTTTACACAAAAATTATCAGGAAGACGCAATAAGCGTATTAACAAAAATGTCCAAATATGAGCAAAAAAGAATGTTAAGATTTCATAAAATTCATCCCATGTTTACCAATTTTATTTTAACAATGGGGCTTGAAATTACAGAACAAGATTTTCATAGATTCGTTAGGCTTATAGAAAGATACCCTGAACATGAAGCAATAGTTTATTTTATGGCTATGCAAGGAATACAAGAAACAGATAAACATTCTATAGAGACATTATTTGAGTTTTCTTGTTCCAAAACTCCTGTTATTGAGGAAGATTATTTTTATTTATATCGTATTCATGAAGAATCGCTTCAAGAAGGGAAAAACTTTTTAAGTCGCGCGGCACAAAAAACTGGGCTTGAAAAATCTATAGAAGCATTTGAAAGAGAAACATCAACATCTGGCGTTTTATTGACGGAGACTCAAAAGGCTGCAATGCATCGTGCGGGAGGAGGAAGAGAGCGGTATGGTATACCCCTTACGGCAGATATGCTTTCAGCCGCAAGTTTTGTCGCGGAAAGAAAACTTCCAACATCTATAATTTACAGGTTGCGCATTCCATGTGCTCTTGTAAGAGATGTAAATGCGATGTTGAAGAACGCGAATATGCAAGATCCTGTTGCATCATTAGGTGGCGGAACTATTAGAGAATATCTTGTATGGCATACATTCCCTAAGGAGTTTATTGTAGATGAAATGCCTTATCCATTTAAAAAAGCTTTTTCTTATTCTGATCTGGGGTATGGATACTTTGGCGTTTTCTTAGAAAAAAATTCTCCAAAAAGGTTTAACTGCGCCGATTGGCGAGGGACTATGAGCGATTGTTAATGGAGTAGCCTCTCCTTCATCATATT
>MEUB01000040.1 GCA_001771535.1 candidate division WOR-1 bacterium RIFOXYB2_FULL_37_13 | reverse complement strand
GCTTTTACATCAACGAATGTATCCTTCATCCCTCTTATAATTGGAATTTGGTAGGGGTCTACAATTGTTAAATCTGTTATTTTTCCCTCATCAGGAAAATCAATAACGCTATTTAAAAAACTCATGAGAATATTTTTGCTTCCTTCTGAACCAAACACTTTCTTAAAAGCAAAATCAGTCTTAACATCTAAAAATCGCATAAACAGGCTCCTTATCTTTATATCTTTATGGTAATTATACCATGAAATGATGTTTTCGCAGTTCTTCGATTGAGGTATTCCATGTGCCGTTCCAGAATTCAATAAACATATCCCTTCTTAATTTGCAGACTCTTCCATCTGGATGATAAAAAGCCAATCCTTCAGTTAATATATCTTTCTTCCCCATTCTCATGCTAAACAATGAGGGAAGATTTTTGAACCAATTTTTAATTGATTCGAAATCTTTTGGATATTTATTTTCTGACCAGCTCTTCCAAGCACAGTGCTTTTTTAAATAATCAAAAGGAACCCATATATGTTTATCCAATTTATGCCTATTGGCATTTATTATCGGGCCAACTAATTCTCCATAATAATATTTCCCATCTTCAAACTCTTTGCACCAATCTTTAGGAATTGCAGTACTTATCCCTTCAAGGCAAGCAGTCGCCCACTTAGATGCGCTTTTGTGTAGCAGCCTCTTTTCATTCATTCTATTGTATACTTTACTTAATTCACCATTTTCAAATAGAAGCCCAATATTTGTGCCATCTATTTTATCTACAGCTAAAACGCCGTCATCCAAGAACCAGCTTTGCCCTGGATCAATTTCATTGGCTACGACATGATAACTATCAACTTCATGCCTTACAAATGGACTATATAATTTCGGAAAATCTTTGTATTCCATGTTAATAATCTTATATAAAATTTTAATTTATTACAATATTATTTATCCAGTCCTGTTCGTTCGTTTGAATCGTATTATTATACAGTTTATGGAATAGCTCTTTTAAAAAATGCAATTGAGCGGCTTTAACATAGTGATATAGAAAACAAATTTCATTTGTCGTAATCTTCAGCATTTGGTACAATTCAAATACAAAATGATAAAAAAATTCAAAAGGAACTCCAATAAACCCGCAAAAAAGCAGGGAGTCCCCTATTGCCATAGACCTCTCAACCTTTCTCACGAAGAATGGCAAAAGGTTTTGCGCCAGCAATTTGGACAGATTCAGAACTTTAAGCTGAAGAATATCGGGCATCATTCGATTTTTTCTGATTTTGAAGTTACAAATCCTGTAACAAATAAAACCTATAAAATAGCGATAAGGAGCGAAGGGCTTGGGTTGAACTTCTGTTCATGCCCCGATTTTACAACAAACACGCTCGGCACATGTAAACATATAGAATTCACGCTTCACAAGTTAAAAAAGCAAAAAGGTGCAAAAAAGTTATTTGAACGGGGATATTCACAACCATATTCTTCAATATTTTTAAAATATGGTACTGAAAGAAAAATCATGTTAAGGGTCGGAACTGTTAAGCCCACGGAAATTCAAAAATTGGCAAAAGAATATTTTGATAAGGATGGAGTGCTAATGCCAAGCGCGTTTGATAGGTTTGAAAAGTTTTCAGAGTCTGCGTTAAAACTTGATCCAGGCTTTAGATGCTACAACGACGCTCTCAATTTTGTAATCGAGGTAAGAGACGGCCATAAGCGAAAACAATTGATAGCAAAAAAATTTCCGCAAGGAATAAAAGATGCAAAATTAGATGGTCTACTAAAAACAAAATTGTACACTTATCAAAAAGAAGGGATATTATTTGCGGCAGGAGCAGGGCGATGCCTCATAGCCGATGATATGGGGCTTGGAAAAACGATCCAAGCAATTGGAGCCGCCGAACTTATGGCCAAAGAATTCGGCGTTGAAAAAGTTTTAATAATTTGTCCAACCTCGCTTAAATATCAATGGGAATCTGAAATCAAAAAATTCACAGGTCGTTCCGCCTTGGTTATTGAAGGCGCGTACCTTAAAAGGGAACAGCAGTACCAAATGGATTCTTTTTATAAAATCGTTTCTTACAATTCGATCTTCCGCGATCTTAACTTTATAGAGAAATTAGCTCCCGATCTTATTATCCTGGACGAAGCCCAAAGAATAAAAAACTGGAAAACAAGGACAGCTCAAAGTGTAAAAAGTATATCTTCCCCTTATGCGATAATTTTGACAGGCACCCCGCTTGAAAACAGGCTGGAAGAGCTTCATTCTGTTGTCCAGTTTATAGATAAATTTAAACTGGGGCCTCTTTTTAAATTTCTTGAAAAGCATCAGGTATTGGATGAAAAAGGAAAAGTTACAGGTTATAAAGAGCTAAATCGCATTGGAGAAACACTCTCCGATGTGCTTATAAGGCGAAATAAAAAAGAGGTACTAAAACAGTTACCAGAAAGAATTGATAAAAACTTTTTTGTTTCTATAACTGCAAAGCAATGGGAAATTCATGAAGAGAACAAAGAGATTGTGGCGCGATTGGTTCATAAATGGGCAAAGTATAAGTTTTTAACCGAGCAGGAAAGAAAGAATCTTCTTATCTGCCTAAGCCGCATGAGAATGGTGTGCAATACAACTTTTATACTCGATGAAACTACAAATCATGGAACAAAAGTTGAAGAGCTGATGATATTTTTAAATGAGGTTTTTGAGACTAATGAAAAAGTCGTTATATTCAGCCAATGGGAAAGGATGACAAGGCTTGTTGCAAGGGAACTGACTAACTTAAAAGTGGGTTTTTTATCTCTACATGGTGGAGTTCCAAGCCATAAGCGCAGGGATCTTTTGAGTAAATTTAGGGATGATCCCAAAAGTCTGGTGTTTTTATCGACAGATGCGGGAGGCGTTGGATTAAATCTTCAAAGCGCTTCTATTGTTGTCAATCTTGATATGCCTTGGAACCCTGCTGTTTTAGAACAAAGGATTGCAAGGGTTCACAGAATGGGGCAAACAAAACCTGTTAGAGTGGTAAATTTTATAGCTTCCGGCACAATCGAAGAAAGGCTTCTTTCTCTTATCAGTTTTAAAAAATCTCTATTTGCCGGAGTGCTTGATGGTGGAGAGAATGATGTTTTTATGGGAGAAAGCAAGTTTACTAAATTTATGAAAACTATCGAACAAGTCGCCACTCCATCCGCAGAACAAGCACATTTGCCAACATTAGCAAAAGAAGAACCAGCGATTGGGACACAAGAGATTTCAGAAGAAAAAGCGCCAAAAGCTGAACCAATGCAAGAGCTATTTTCTACAGGAATTGCTTTTTTAGAGAGATTAAGCACCGTAGCAGGAAACATTGAAACAGATAAAGCAAGCGGAAAGCAATGTTTAAAAATTCCAATGCCTGACAATGAGACATTAGAAAAGCTTGCTTCCGCTATGGATGCGTTCGCGAAGATTTTTAAGAGATAATATTAAACAACTAAGACAGTGTCCCCAATAATTCACTAGCAATTTCATAACTTTCCAAACGCATAATGCTTTCATCAGCACTACCAAAACTTAAGAAATTCACACTGCCATACCATACAATATTTTGATCGATAATTGTGAATTTTTGATGTATATTTGGTTTGTGTATGACTTTAATTCCAGCATTTTTCAAATATTCCGATAAGTCTTCAAATGCTTGCCGGTTTTCGGCCCTGAAATCTTCAGGGTGTCTTGTCACCACAGTAATATTAACACTATTTATTATTTGGGGTGATAATAATTGCATCATTTGCATTAACCTATTTTTTCGCATGAAAGGAGAAACAATAATAATTTCTTTACTAGCCATTGCAATGTCATTCGCAAATACATTCATAAAACTTTTACCATCAAAAATTATATTAATCTTTTCTAACTGTGTAGTTTCTGTTTTTGCCTTATACCCTATCTGGGCATAACCTTTAACCCTTTTATGATACATCCTTTCTAAAACAGGAACATGTATATCCACATAATCATAAATAAGCACTTCTTTTTTATCTTCATAAAGGCGATGTAACCGCCCCGCATATTGAGTAATTGTGCCCTTCCAAGCAACTGGCATAACCAAAAACAAAGTATCCAATCGAGGATAGTCAAACCCTTCTCCAACATATTTCCCTGTAGCAACAATAACCAATGGGTCTTCTTTAGGAATAGAATGGAGCCTCTGCATTATTTCTCGTTTTTCTTTCTGGGAGGCGCTACCGATAAGCGGGATTACATTCGCACATTCTTTGCTTAACATTTTTGCCAACGCATTTACATGGCTTGCTCTTTCAGTTAATACCAGCGGTGTTCTTCCTGCCTCTAAAGATTTCAAGATATCATTAGCTATTTGGCGGTTACGCAGTTCATCATCAGAAATCGATTGATATATCTGGGTAATATGCCAATTCTTTTCGTCTTGTGAAAGTGGCTTTTTAAAACTGGTAAACCTTGGGATTATAAAATGATCAAATGGTCGTTTTTCAGCTTGGGCTTTGGCGTCAACAGCATAACGAATTGGTCCGCATTGCATAAAAATAATTGGATGATGCCCATCCTGCCTTATCGGAGTTGCGGTAAGCCCATAAACATATTTTGCATTGATAGTTTTTAATATTTTCTCAAAATTAAAAGCAGGCACATGATGGCATTCATCAACAATTACCATCCCGTAATCTTTAACCATCTCTTTTACTTCTTGCTTATTAATAAGTGATTGCATAATGGCAACATCAACAATGCCAGTTAATGTATTTTTCCCTCCCCCCAATAGCCCAATAATAGAATGCTTCTTTTTACGCCCTTTTTTCTTGATTGGCTGCTTAGGTAATGGTTCATTAATAGACAAAAACTGGAGTAGCGCTTTTTGCCATTGCGTGAGTAGCGCTTGAGTATGAACCAAAATAAGCGTATTGGTTTTTCGGCTGGCAATCAAATTTGCGCCAATAACCGTTTTTCCAAAAGCAGTTGTAGCAGACAACACACCTAAATCATGTTTCAACAGAGCGGAATTCGCAGGCTTTTGGTCGGCATTAAGCTCTCCGTTAAATTTGACTTTTATTCTTTTGCCTTCATTGGTTTTATTGTCAACTACATATGGAACATTTGCATCATTAAGCAATTTAATCAGCGCATCCTCGCAACCACGAGGAATCCCCAGATACTTTTCGGTTTCATCGAGAGTGAAAATAATTCTTGGTTTATCATAAGTCGGTAAACGCATAGCTTGGGCTTTATAAAATTCAGGATTTTTAAATGCGGCTAATCGTTTGATTCTGGTTAGTGCTTTTTGTGCAATGACTACTTTTTCCAAATAAAGCATATTTGCCTTTACAATCGTTACAACTTCTGGGAAATCAGTTTTTGATAGTTTTTGTTCTGCCTTTTTCTTTTCCCATGGCTTTGTTTCTTCTTCAGCTTTTACTAAAACGCCAAGTTCATTTTCATTGCTTAATACTTCTATTTTTTCTTGGACTTCATCAAGTGACATTTTCTTTATTTCAGATAAATAAGCCCATTGGTCAGGATAAGGAACAACCTTTTCATCAATAAAAACACTATTGCCAAGCCTGCGGGCATATCCCTGCAAAGGCAAAGCAATTAAATTTCCAAAACCGCCTTTGGGCATTATGTCTTGGCTTGGAAACAAACGATCATACGATTTAAAACTTATTTCATGGCGATTATTCATGACACAAGTTAATAATGAGCTCCCAAGTTTGCGAGCAATAGTGGCTGAAACAGGTTCTTCAAAAAAGATCCAAATATGGGCACCATTGCCTGAACGAGAGCGTTCAACTGCTATTGGGATATTGTTTTCGGTGCACATTTTATTTTTTTTGCTTCACTATACCAGCGTTTTGCATAGACATCTTCCCTTCCTTTAAACATGGACATAAAAAGAGTTATTTTTTCTTCAGGAGAACTGTTTGTATGGACTTTTGGCAATACGGTAGTAGTTGCACTCGAAAGGTCTGTCGTATCAGAAACTGCAGGTAATTGTAAATTTAATTGTTTGCGAAGATTTTCATTTTCTGATTTTAATAAAGTATTTTCTGCCTTTAACACATTATAGGCTTTTGAAAGTTCTTCGTAATTCATGGGGTATATCATTCTCAATGTTTTTGCATAAAATAACTAGGCAGAAGAAAAAACTTTAAGAAAGCCCTAATATTTTTTTTGCTTTTTCTTCACTCATTCCGCTCTCAACCAATTTTGATAGAGCCTTCTCCATTCCCTTCTCTATTCCCTTCTCTATTCCCTTCTCTATTCCCTTCTCTATTCCCTTCTCCATTCCCTTCTCCATTCCCTGTTGCATGCCTTGTTCCAATGCAAGATCAAGCGATCCTTTTTGTAGCCAAATAAAATCTCTTCGCTTGAATTGCGCCTCTTCCTCTTCGCGACTTAACCCTGCCGTGTTTGCCACATTAAAAGCGTCCTTTAGCTCTTTATC
>MEUB01000039.1 GCA_001771535.1 candidate division WOR-1 bacterium RIFOXYB2_FULL_37_13 | reverse complement strand
TACTACGATTAGACAAGGGACAGGAAGTCCAATGACTCAAAGTGCCAAGATGTGGACAAAAGGGGAGGACAAGTCGAGGATGGAGATGGAAAGTCCTGTTAAGCAGACGGTTATAAGGAATGGAGATAAGTCTGCGATAATTGATTCGAGCGGGCATAAGACGGTTAATGATGTGAATAATTCGACGATGGGGAGTATGGGGAGTCAGTCAAAAATTGACATTGAGAAACTTAAAAAAGCCTTTGATCCAAAAGTAAAAGCTACTGATGACGGTTATATAATAGAAGGGACGCCGAAAGAAAAGAATCAGTTTTTAGGCAAGATGGAAATATATATTGATAGCGAGAATTGGGTTTCTACAAAAATTCTGATTTATGACACTCACGATAAAGTTATTACTCAAACACAAATAGACTATAAAGAAATTTCTGGCGCGTTTGTTCCAGTTAAAAGTTTAACCGAGAGTAAAACTATGGGGATGAATATGACAATCGACGTTAAGTTTGAAAATGTGAAGGTTAATCAGGGGATAAGTGATAGTAAGTTTGAGATATAAAAAGGAGAGGGTTATCAGTTTTTAAGTGATTGCTTGAAGAAAGTTTATTTTTGAGCCCTATAAAAAATGGAGGAGTCAAAATGTTAAAGAGGTTTTTGTTTATTTTTCTGATGTTTGTTGTGGTGTTTGTTGTTGGGTGCGGACAGAATTTAGAAAATATTGTTGAGAATTCAACGGAGCTAAAAATTTCCCCCGAATCTGCAGAGCTATATGTAGGGCAAACCCAGCAATTTACAATATCTGGAATGGTTCTAAAAAGCGATACATCCTATTCTGCAACATGGGAGGTTACGGGCGGTATCGGAACAATCGATGCGACAGGATTATTTACGGCGACCGAGACGGGGGAAGGTACGATTTTGGTTGCGATAGACGGGATACGAGGGACGGCAGAGGTTGTGGTTTCTGATGAAGGAGGAAAAACAATCACCGGGTATGTTAAAGATATCTTTTCAAATGATTTGCCTGTCTCTTCTGCGGTAGTTATGTCTGGCGCTAAAACGATAAAAACGGATATTAATGGACATTATGAATTATTGGGAGTTTCTAAGGATACCGAATCAATCTCTGCAACGGCGGCTAATCTAATATCTACAACAATTGGAACAGATAAGGGATCCGTTAATATTCCTTTAGGAATACCATCAATTAATAGTTCTTATGACTATTCTCAAAGTAAACAAGTAAAAATTAGTGGGAGATTTGTTAATAAATATGGAGAACCTATTGATGCTTATACACATTATTCTTCAAGTTATCCATATTCTATTTCTGAAACAAGTGATTATTTGGGGACTATATTTTATTCGAATGGAAATAGCTATCTTTATATGGCTTCTGATGGTAGTTTTTCAAATACAATTTCATTGTCGCAAGGAAAACAAAATACAAATTTATTTTTGTCTATTTTATATAAAAAGCAAGAAATGACATATGAAGGATATTCTATTTCTACAAAAGAAACATTTAATAGCTTTTTTAAGGAAATTCCTTATAATGATGAAGATTCCATAGATTTAGGAGAAATGATTGTAAGTGAAGAAGTTTCTCTTATTCACGGAAAAATCTCATATCCTCAAGATAATGATTATATTAATGTTTGTTTTGGTCTGAAATTTGACAATGATGTGAGAGTAAGCACCTCTAATTATTATTACCGTTATTCGCCTTTTGCAAATGTTTCAGATGATTCATATTCTTTATATGTTCCTTATAAAATAAAAGGTTTTAATTGGTTTATTTATGCTGGTAGTACATTGTATTCCACTAATAATGAAAATGCTTCCAAAAGTTGTAATTCGTATATAGAAAAATTGGCTATTATAAATGGGGAAGCCTCCTGTGACATAACTTTGCCATCTTATCTTAAGATTCAATATCCTGGATATAGTGAGGCAGGGGTGAGCAATACTCCGAAAATTGAATGGGAATCTTTGGGAAATGAATATGTATATATGCCAGTTGTTTATTCTACTCATTATACAAAATGGTTTGGGATAACTGATAAAAACTATATTTCTTTTCCGTTTTTTCCTATAGGAAGTGGTGGAGAATCTGCGAATTTAGTAGATGGCAACTATTATTTAGCTTTACTAGCTTTTAAAAATAATAATTTTGATATTACTAATTTCAATCAGGAGGATATTCGTAAATATTCTGATTATTCTCAAATTGGGGGAATTCCTTTTACTGTGGGAAGCACCGATTCGAGTATTAGTTCCCTGTCATCCTCCGATAAATCATCTGCAGATAAGTACTTGGAGGAGTTTTTGAAAAAATTGGGACTTTCGATAAAGATGTCTAAAAAATAAAAGGGGTACATATGTATAAAAAGCTATTAATTGTCCTGTTTCTTGTCATCTGTTTGCCATTTTTCATTACTGGCTGCGGAAATCGAAATTGGGATGTTGTTTCCTATTATGATCCAAACTGGACGCCTGAAGGGTTGATTTACGCGAAGCAAGTTATATCACATTACAAAGAATCATGGGATGGGTTGCTTATGGGCGGGTTGCATCAATATGTGGATAGTGAAGAAATCCATTATGTGACGATGGACACAAACGGAAATGATGAGCAAACATTACCATATAGCTATTATCCTTATTTTTCACCAAAAGGCTTTTATGCCGCATATGTAGATAGCACTTCAAGTGTTCATATTATAAGAAGGGCTGACAATCAAGAACTTTACAGCTTTCAGCCTACGACGGATAAAGTTAGTGAAATAGATTGGAATCCGAGTGAGGATAAAATAGTGTACACAATTACGTTAAATGATGTAAATAGTTCCGATCCTTATACAACGGTTTATATAAGCGATATTGATGGCTCTAATAAGAAGAAACTATCTGAGGGAATGACTGCTGTATGGGCTCCTAGTGAAAGTTTGATAGTTTTTGATAGGTATTATCGTTTATCTGGAGTTCCCTCTGGTGATGGGTTGTGTACTTACTTAACAACAAATGAAGTTATAAATAAGATTTCTTCTTTAGGTACAAGAGAGGGGGGAGATCCTGATTTTGCGTCTGATAATCAAACTATTATTTATGACAATGGATCAGATGTTGCAATTAATACAATAAATATATTTTCTGGCATCAAAACATCTATTTTAAATAAACAGTTATATAGACCTAAATGGTCATCTCTTGGAATAATTTATAGCGATGGAGCGGGGCTCAGTATTTGGCTTTCAAATATTGATGGAACAGGGCTCAAACAAATAAAATAAAGTTATTTATGAAGATTTTTAGATTTTTAACAATATTGTTTTTTATTTTTACTAGTTGCTCGCAACTTTCTTTTGCGACATTAGCCGATGATCGTTTGAAAAATATTGACAATGCTAAAAATTATATAATTCTGCTTGTTCATGGGACAGGAGACGATTCTAATTGCTTTGGTAATGTTTACGATTACTTAAATAAGAGTGTTGATAATGGTGGTTTAGGATTAAATGGATATGTGTACAAATATGCTTTCTCTGATAAATTTGGGAGTATAAAAACATGGGCGAAGGAATTAAGAGGTTGGCTTGAGAAGGCAAAAAATGATTTTTCCCATAATAGTATAAATAAAGATAAAGCAACACCCAATGACTTCATCCTAATTTGCCACTCAGCCGGAGGGCTGGCGGCGAGATATTATGTGATGGGAAAAGATGAGAATGGACAGCCTTTTTATACTGGCGGCGTTAAGAAAATTATTACAATCGACACCCCGCATACTGGAAGCCAAGCAGGGGAAGCGGTTATATGGGCCGAAAAGAATGAAATAGAAAGGTTTGCAGTCCCTTGGTTTATGCTTGGATTAAGCGCTTTCCCATTTGATAAAGGAACGCAAAGTTTTTTGGTATCAAACGCAGTTCTTTCTCTTGCTTCACAATCTCTTGATATGGCCGCGTTTGGGCTTATGGATAGGCACAGCCATCAGCCAATCGTAAAGGAACAAGCCCCAGATTCGAGTTTTTTAAATGAGTTGAACAATATCGACAGTCCTCCAGGGACAACAGAAGCCCCAATTTATAGCCTTATTGTTGGTAGAGGCGTTCCAACTCCAAGCATGGACAAGCAAACAATAATGATGCTTGATAATGCCATTTTGTTTGCGAGATTAACGAGTTCACTTAGTAATATTGCTTCAAATGGAAAACAATCAAATTATGAAGAGAAATTAATGAGCATGAACCTTACATTGTTGACGGGGTATCCATTTTTTGAAGACGGAGATCTTATTTCATCTGTCGATAGCCAAAAAGGATTTGGAATAAAAAGCTTGTCTTCCGCAAGCATCTACGAGCATGAATTTAGGAGCCCATCAATAAGCCTTTTAATTTCTGTAGTTGATACTGCTTTGATTACATCATATTTTTTGCCTGGTCCTGCTGCTTATATGATTGCTCTCTCTGCTGGATTGTCTTGTGGTTTGTGCGATGACGCAAGACAATATCTCTTTGCGCATAATGCAATGAAAGATTATGCAATTATAGAACATCCTGTTAAATATGCTTCTTTTGAAGGGTTGCAGGGCCCATCTTCTTTTGTTCAAGATATTAATGAGCCAACAATGCTTGAACAAGCCCTATTTGAGCTACCAGTTGCGGGTAGTTCTACCAAAATATCATTAAGTCAAGCTGGGCTAATTCTCTCGACCAACTTAACAAAAGAAGGATCGGAGATAAAAACACTATCCGATTATCATGCAATAACCATTGAAGCTATGAAGGAATCTAACACACTAAATTCTCTTCCTATTGTAATAGAGGGCAAAGATAAATATGTCCAATCGGTAACAGTTAAAGAGGCTCCTACAAAGATAACTGGAGTTCTTCGAGATTTTATGCCGCAAAAAATGCAATATTTTCAATATTCAGAAAACTTTTCGGTGTGGAAAGATATAAAGATATTGGACGAATGGGGTAATTTTGAAATAACAGGATTGAAGTTTGGCGAAGGGCAGAATGTTATAGCCTTTAGAGGGGAAAATAAAGTTGGATATACCTCAAACCAACAACTCCTCATAACTCTAAACACCATTCCAATGCAAGCCTCTGAATTTTATCCAACGCCTGGAATTTACACAAACAATCCTCAACCTACGGTTAAATTCAAGGAAGGAAAGGCAAGTTATAGCAGTGCCAGCGTTGAAAGCATTTCCTTAAAGACCGCAAAATTAATTTGTGGAAGCATTGAGGTTGACATCACCGCAGATATGAAAACAAAAATAGGTGGTGGGGCATATGACAAACACATGGAAGTAGAATACACCCCACTAAATAGGCTTGATGACGGACACTATGTGCTAATTGCTGTTTTTGAAAGCAATATCGGCTCAAATCAGGTTGTAACAGATTTCTATGTAGATACACAAGCGCCAATGATAACAATGGAAAAATTTAAGTCCTATTCTCCAAGGTCGCCAACAAATATAAAATATTCAATCTCCGACAATTTATCGCCTGTCATAAAAACCGCTTCATGTATTTTGTACGATTCCAACAATAACCTGATAACCACAATCTCAAATTCGGACACCCTTTCCTTAGGCGATGGATTTTCTAAATGGAACGGCACGAATGAAGCAGGGGAAAAAATTTCGGATGGTAGCTACAAAGTCAGAATCAAAGCTTTCGATTTAGCGGGTAATTACTCAACAACTGAAGAATCGCTTGCGATTGATTCAACTCCGCCACTTGTTACTGATATTGCAGTAACGCCAAATCCTGTTTCATCAAAAGCAAGCGAGCTGAAGCTCTCTGGAAATGTAACCGAAAAATCCGCCATATCTATAAGATTAACAAATACATCGACAAAGAAAGTCACCGCATACCTTACAACTTCTAATTCAAAGTCCCCTTCAGGGGATTTAGGGGCTCAAAGTTTCTCATACACTTGGAAATTTGGAGATTCCCTTTCTCCTGACTTAGAAGACGGTGTATATAATATAGAGGTTACAGTACAAGACGACGCAGAAAATGTTAGCTCGCTTGTTACTTTGGAATCTGTTTTGATAGACAGAACGCCGCCAACAATTACAAAGGCTTCCGCAATGCCGTATGTGCTTATGAATTCGGGCACTAATAAATACAAGACTACTTTGTCGTACAAAGTAATGACAAATGACAAATTTCAAATGACAAATGAATCTTCAAATCCAAATCAGGAAATAAAAGTCAAAGTAAAATTGTACAACTCAAATACAGGCGAACTTGTTTACACTTGGGAAAATGCTTCCAATTCCTTGACTGAAGAAAACCAAATAGCCTGGAATGCTAATTCCTCGGACTTGACCCTCCCCCCTTTTAGTAGACACAGTAATTAGAGATTTTGATAATATATTAGGGGGGTGTTTTATG
>MEUB01000038.1 GCA_001771535.1 candidate division WOR-1 bacterium RIFOXYB2_FULL_37_13 | reverse complement strand
TTTTGATAGTGATGGGGAATCTTTTGGCGGATATTGGGTATGCACTTGTTGATCCGAGGATCAGATATACAAAAAATGACCAATGACAAATGGAGCAACCAAAAAACGGAAGAACCAAAGAACGAAGAAACAGAAGAATCAAAAGATGAAAATTTTTAATAATAAAATTGCATTATTTGGAATGGCTGTTTTAATTTTATTTACTGTTTTTGCAATTTTGGCTCCTTTTATTGCTCCTTATAATCCTTCCGAGATTATAGAAAGCGATACACTTGCGCCTTCAATTCGTCATCTTTTTGGCACCGATGATTTGGGGAGGGATATTTTTAGTCGTGCTTTGTATGGGGCGAGAATCTCGTTGACGGTTGGGTTTATCTCGGTTATTATAGCCGTTATTCTTGGGACGATTCTTGGTGCTTTTTCGGGGTATTACGGCGGGCTTGTTGATTCTATTATTATGCGTTTTGTTGATATAATGCTTGCTTTCCCATCGATTTTTTTAGTTTTAACTATTCAAGTAATGCTAACTCCAAGTATTTATAATGTAATGATAGTTATAGGCCTGACATCGTGGATGGGGGTTGCAAGGCTTGTAAGAGGGGAATTTTTAAAAATAAGGGAACTTTCTTATGTTGAAGCGGCTCGTGCTATTGGATGTTCTGATCTTAGAATTATTTTCAGACATATTTTGCCAAATGCCTTAAATCCGATCATAGTTGCTACGACATTGGGAATGGCAGGTGCAATTTTAACAGAGTCCGCATTGTCTTTTCTTGGGCTGGGAGTACAGCCTCCGACCCCGTCATGGGGCAATATGTTGATGGATGCTCAAGCATATCTTTTTGATGCGCCATGGATGTCGATCATCCCGGGGTTTTTGATATTTATTACGGTATTATCGTTATATTTTGTAGGCGAAGGGTTGCGAGAGAGGGTAGAGAACCCTTGACTAAGCCTTATTAAGATGAGAAACTTGGTTTTATAAAGTAAAAAAACCGTAATTATTCTTCTGTTAATGAGGTGTTGTAAATGCCCGAAGCTGTTGAAGAGAAACAAGAAGAGAAACAAGAAGAGAAACAAAAAAGAGAGTTTATAAGCTTTTATTTAGGGCAAAAATGCTATGCCATTGATGTCTTAGCCCTTTCAGATATTATACAGCCTTTACCTGTTGCCTACCTCCCTAACAGCCCGTCCTTTGTTAGCGGTATTATAAATTTAAGGGGAAACATTATTCCTGTCGTTAATTTTACAATGTTTTTTGGGATTTCTTGCAATAATAATGCTGATGGGAAAAAAGTTAAAACAATCATTATCGAAAAACAAGGGGAAAAAATCGGACTGTTTATAGATGAGGTTCTAGGAATTTTAAGTCTCTCTGCTTCAAAGATTGACCCGCCTGTGTTGGCAGTTGAAAATAAAACATTAAATTATGTAGAAGGAATATCTAATGTAGCAGGAAGAACTATATATATTTTAAATGTTGAGGAATTCTTTAAAAAGTGATCTTTTTTATTATTTATAAGCTTATTGGGGAGAAAAATGCCAAAAGATTTTGATAAATCTCAATTTTTGGAAACTTTTAAAAATGAGGTTCAAGAAAGGCTTATGAACCTGGAAAACGGCATTGTAAAACTTGAAAAAGAGCCTGGAAATATTGACCTTGTAAAAGAATTAAATAGGGAAGCCCATTCTATTAAAGGTGCGGCTAGAATGATGGGATTTATCCAAATTCAGGATATTGCCCACAAAATAGAAGATTTTTTTGCTGTTTTATCAGAAAAAAATATTAAATTCCATTCAAAATGGGCAAGCCATATTTTAATAATGCTTGACCTTATAAAAGAGTTTTTGGGCAAAATTATTTCAGGTGAAAAAATAGATGCCGATGTTTCGGGCATATGTTTGGAATGCGATAAGATAATTCTTCAAAAAGATGAAACAGTTGATTTGACCATAGAAAAAACCGCGATATCGAAAGAGTTAAAATGTGAAAAAAGCAAAACAGGAGAAGATGAAAAATGTGTAATTGAGGAGTACATAAAGATACCTGTGTCGCGCGTTAATAAATTGATAAATTTGATGGGTGAACTTATAACAATCAAAGGGCGGTCAGATTATGGATTTTTGCTGGCAAAAAATTTGACAGATCAATGTTCCCTTGATTCTGAAAAGATAAAAAAAGAAATACTTGTTTTTTATGAACAGGTTTTTTCAGATGCTTTGAGAATGGATGCTGTAATAAAAGAATTGCAAGAGAGCATTAGAAATCTTAGATTACTGCCTGCCAGTACTGTTTTTGGATCTTACCCTAGGCTGGTCAGGGATATAGCTTTATCACAAAATAAAAAAATAGAATTTAAAATGGTTGGAGAAGAGACAGAAATAGACAAAAAGATTTTAGAAGAAATAAATCCCGCCCTTATTCATATATTAAGAAATTCTGTTGATCATGGCATTGAGAAAGAAGGAGCAATAATCCTTTCCAGTTATTATGAAGGGGGAGAAGTTGTTGTTAAGGTCTCGGATAACGGCAGAGGTATTGATCTTAATGCTATAAAAGAAGTAGCAAGCAAAAAAATGAATATCACAGAAGATGCTCTTGGTAAAATGACGGACAATGAAGTTTTAAGCCTTATATTTTTGCATGGCTTTTCTACCTCTCAATCAATTACAGATATTTCCGGGCGTGGAATTGGTTTGGATGTCGTTAAAACACAGATCGAAAAGTTAAGAGGCAGAGTTGAGGTTGTGTCTTCTTTGGGGCAGGGGACGGCAATAACCTTGAGGCTCCCTTTAACTGTGGCCGTAATGCAAGCATTGATTGTTACAATAAGGAGCCATTTTTTTGCTTTCCCTTTATTTGCTGTGTTGGAGACTGTGAAAGTAAAAAAATGCGACTTAAGCTTTATAGAAGGGAAAGAAATTGTTGATGTGAGAGGGCAACCTGTGCAAGTTGCAAATTTAGGCGAATTGTGGGGGATGCCTTTTTTGCCTGAAAAAGATAGACACATAAAAAAAGATGATATTCATCTGATTATTGCCTCATCTCTTGGCGGAGGGATAGGCTTTGTTGTTGACGAAATTTTGAGAGAAGAAGAGATATATGTCAAATCGTTGGGAGGATACCTTGGGAAAATAAAAGATGTTGAAGGCGCGGCTGTTTTGAGTGGTGGAGAAATAGCTGTTGTTGTTGACGTTTTTTCTCTTGCAAATACATCAAAAGAAGTTAAATTAGGAGTTGCATTGGAGGGAGGAACAGATAGAATAGAGGGGGAAAGTTTAAAAGAAAAAAAGAAAATACTAATAGTTGATGATTCATATATGATACGAGAGCTCGAGAAGAAAATCTTAGAAGATAAAAACTATAGAGTTGAAACCGCGATTGACGGAATAGACGCTTTAAATAAAATAACAAAGGTAGCACCTGATCTTGTCATAACGGATGCTCAAATGCCTAACATGGATGGCTTTCAAATGTGCGAAACATTAAAAAAAAATGAAAAATACAAAAATATTCCAGTTATTATGCTTACTTCTTTAGATAAAGAAGAAGATAAAACAAAAGGAACGGAGGCCGGCGCAGATGCTTATATGACAAAAGAAGATTTTGAACAGAGCAAGTTGCTAGAAACAGTATCCCGTTTTGCCGCGTAAAGCGCGGTATGATTTTGGGAGGTGCAAATTAAATGCAAACAATAGAGAAAAAGCCGGTAATTATGGTGGTAGACGATGAAAAAGATTTTGCGGATGATTTGGCCGAATTTATAAGAAGCACAGGCAGATATGAAACTTTGGTTTGTTATTCCGCGCAGACGGCTCTTGATGCTTTGGAAAAAGGGAAAAGCCTTTTGGGTGTATCTAACCGGTTTCGCTTGGTAATATCCGACATAAAGATGTTTGGAATGGACGGCCTGCAGTTTTTAAAGAAAATAAGAGAAAATTATTCTGCGCAACAAATGGGTGTTATTATGCTTACAGCATGGGAAGATGCGCAAAGAAAGCAGGAAGCTGTGGGAGGCGATGTGCTTGCTTATTTTCATAAGCCTTTTAACGAGGAAAAACTCATAGAAACAATTGACGGATTTTTTTCCGGCAAATCACAAGAAATGATTAAAAAGACAAAAGATGAAATTTTAACATTTCAAAATCCAGATAATGATAATTTGGCAAAATAAAGTTAGGGAGGATTTCCATGAAAAAATGGTTTTTAAATTTAAAGATGCGGCAAAAGTTATTGTTTGGATTTGGAGTTATTTTGTTTTTGAATTTGGCTGTGTTTGGCTCTTATCTTTATTTTAGGGAAACAAAAGATTTTTCTCGTTTTGCAAGATATAATTTGGAGGAAATTAATGTAATTAACAAATTGGGAGCGGACTTTAAAATACAGGGGCAAAAATGGGAAGATATGTTCCCGAAAAACAATGAACCCTTTGATATTGAAGGATATAAAACGGGATTTTATATGGGGAACTTAATAATAGAAGAGGATATAAAAAAAATAGACGATATTCATAGCAAATACAACAAGCTTGATATTGGAAAAGATAGAACAAAAAGCAATGCCATGAATCTTTTTGTGGATTTTAAAAAAGAATATTTTAATCTTATAATAAAATATGAAGAGTTTTTTTCTATGGATGCTTCTTCTGCAGAGTTTGAAAAGGCGAGCAATTATTTGAAAGAATTACAGGCAAAGCTTGCAAATAATTTAGATGATATGATGACATTGTTCTATGGAAATATGCTAAAAGAAATGAATGTTTCCGCTCAAGCCGAAAAATATAACCTAAGATATGTTTCTTTTATTGCTTTTCTTGTTTTTATTTTGGGCTTTGTTTTTGTTTTTATGATTTCTAAAATTATTACTTCACAAATAAATGTATTAATCAAATTTGCAAGGGCTTTTTCTGAAAAAAAGAAATTAACTCAAAAAATTGCAGTTATGTCAAAAGATGAATTAGGAGAATTGGCGGAGGCTTTTAATTCTTTGATGGAAAATCTGGCAAAGAGCATAAGGCAAATGAGGGATGCAAGCTTTCAACTTACTTCTGCGTCAACGCAGATCCAAGCGGCAACCGAACAGCAAGCCTCCGGTGCGGCTCAACAATCTTCCGCTATTTCTGAAATTTCAACTACTTTGCAACAGTTTGCCGCGACAGCATCCCAAATAGCTGTTAATTCACAGCATGTAAACGAAGCAGCGGAAAAAACACTGGCAGGCATAAAAGAAATAGACAAAAAAGTAGGAGAAACCGCGAAAAAAATTTCAACCTTGAGAGAAAAGACCCAAACGATAGAAAATATTTCCAGCATAATAGATGAAATTTCAGAGCAGACCAATCTTTTGTCGCTCAACGCGTCAATTGAGGCGGCAAGGGCGGGAGAGGCTGGCCGCGGGTTTGCTGTTGTTGCGGAAGAAATACGAAAATTGGCTGAAAAAGCCCGACCGTCTACCGAGGAGATAAGGCATTTGGTTGGAGAAATACAATCAGAAACAAATGCTGTGATAGTGGGTATTGAAGATGCAATAAAATGGACAGCAAAGGGATTGCAAATGATGCAAAGCACGGTTGAAGAATCAAAAGAAATTGACATGGCAACCCAACAGCAACGGTCTGCCGCGGCGCAAGTTGTTAAGGCTATGCAAAATGTAGATCTAGTTGTAAAACAATTTGTGGCTTCCATTAAAGAGTCTGCTCTTTCTGCCAATGACTTGACTTTGTTATCGGAAAAGATTAAAGGAAGCATTTCTCAATTTAAAATAGAGGAGGAGTAATTTGGCTGGAGAAAAAATAAAGGTTTTACTTGTAGATGATTCTGCTTTGGCGCGCAAAGTTATAATAGAAGCTTTAAGTTCTGCCTCTGAAATTGTAATTGTTGGCACCGCTTCAAATGGGAAAGAAGCTTTTGAGCTGATTCCTGATCTTAGACCCAATATTATTATAACAGATATAAATATGCCCATAATGGATGGGATGGAATTAACTAAAAATGTTATGGCCTATTATCCAACTCCTATTCTTATAGTAAGCGTATCTGTCTTTAAAGAAGGGATGGAAAAGCTTTTTGAGGCTATATCTTATGGAGCACTGGATGCTGTGGATAAGGGAGTCTTTGAACTTGAGAATAAAGAAGGAGAGATTAATAAATTTGTCGAAAAAGTCAAATTTTTGTCAAAAATTAAGGTTATAACTCATCCATTGGCCAGAATATTAAAACAAAAAAAAGAAAGTTCCTCATTAACTGTTGCTTCAAAAGATAGCGACAAAATAATTGCCATAGCATCATCGACAGGAGGACCACAGGCATTGCTTGAAATTTTCAAAAACTTGCCTAAAAATTTCCCGGCTCCGATAGTTGTGGTTCAACATATATCGCTTGGTTTTACTGAAGGTTTGGTAGATTGGCTTTCTAAAAATTGTTCTTTAAATATTAGATTAGGGAAAGAAGGGCTTAAAATAGAAAAAGGCAATGTTTATATTGCCCCGTCAAATTTTCAAATGTTGATCCAAAACAACGGGGAGATTAAGCTTATTGACGAGCCTTTTCATAATGGATTTAAGCCTTCTGCGGACATATTGCTGGAATCGGTAGCAATTGAGTATAAAAACAGAGCAATTGGCGTTATATTGACAGGGATGGGAAGAGATGGAGTTCTTGGCATTAAAGCGATAAAAGATAATTTGGGGCATACTATTGCTCAAGACGAAAAAACATCAATTGTTTTTGGAATGCCCAAAGCCGCAATTGAGATGGGAGTTATTGATCAAGTGCTTTCGATAAGCGATGTTGCGAAAGGAATTATGGCGGCGCTTGCCTGAAAAATAAAAAGGAGCTAACAAATAATGCCTAAAATATTAATAATAGATGACAGCCCCACAATCGTTGAAATGGCTAGAGTTGTTTTAGAGGAAGCAGGTTATGAAGTGCTAAAAGCTCAAGATGGACAGGAGGGGCTTGAATCGGCAAGAAAAGAAAAGCCAGATATTATAATACTTGATGTTATGCTCCCAAAAATGGATGGATACAATGTTTGCAGAATGCTTAAGTTTGACGATAAGCATAAAAATATTCCCATTATCATGTTTACCGCGAAAACTTCTTTGGAAGATGAAAAAACAGCAAAAGAAGTCGGCGCAAATGGATTTTTGACCAAAAATTTTGACCCGAATCAGCTTTTGGATGTTGTAAAAAAACACCTTGAAGGAAAAGTTTAAAATCATGGGAATAAAAGAAGCTCATGAAACTCCGCAAATTGATTTATCAACTTATGCCATAGATCAGACAGTTATTGGCATTATTCCGGCGACAGTTGCCAATAAGCATAAAATAATTCCTCTTTTTAAAATAGGTAGAGTTTTAACCTTGGCGATGGCAAATCCAAAAGATATTATTGCTTTGGATGAAGTAAGGACAATATCCGGAATGGATATATCTATTATGAAGAGCAACACTTTGGATATAGAAAAAGCAATAGCCGAATATTATGGAATTACTCCTATCATTGAAGATGTAATACAAAAATATCAGCCTTTGCAAGAAAGAGTTGACATAAAGTCAAAGGCACAAACGGATGCACCGATTGTTACATTAGTTGACGCTGTCATAAAGCAGGCAATATCGGAAGGAGCATCTGACATACATATAGAACCAGGAGAGACTACTGTTAGAATTCGATATAGAGTGGATGGCATTCTTCATGAAGAAATCAATATGCCCGCCTATATGCTTCCTCCCGTTGTGTCAAGGATTAAGGTTTTGTCGGGCTTAAACATTGCGGAAAACCGTGTCCCTCAAGACGGGAGATTTGAGGCAAAAATAGATAGTAAATTTATTGATTTTCGTGTTTCAACATTTCCATCTTCTCATGGCGAAAAGATAGTCCTTAGGATTTTAGATAAGTCAAAAATGATGCTTTCTTTGCCTGACATAGGATTTTCCGGCGAAGGTTTAAAAAAATTCAGGGAAATAATACACAGGCCTCATGGGATAGTTCTTGTTACAGGCCCTACTGGTTCAGGGAAAACCACAACATTATATGCTTCTTTGGCAGAATTAAATAATAAGGAACTTAATATTACAACTGTTGAAGATCCTATAGAGTATGAATTAAAAGGGCTTACCCAATGCCAGGTGAACATCAAAGCGGGGCTCACATTTGCTTCCGCATTACGGTCTATTTTGAGGCAGGATCCCGATGTTATTCTTATAGGAGAAATAAGGGATACAGAAACGGCAGAAATTGCAATGCAGTCGTCAATGACAGGGCATCTTGTTTTTTCAACTCTCCATACAAACGATGCTTCAAGCGCAGTTGTACGCCTTGTGGATATGAATGTGGAGCCATTTTTGATCTCATCTTCTGTTGCCGCTATTATGGCTCAAAGGCTTGTAAGGATAGTTTGCCAAAAATGTCAAATTGACATACCAGTGCCTGATGAATGGAAAGAGAAGTTCCCCGGAGTTTTGTCTTTACATAAAGGAAAAGGATGTAAAGCTTGTAAAGGAACCGGGTTTAAAGGGAGATCCGCTATATTTGAAATTTTAATTGTTGATGAAGAAATAAAAAAATTGATTAATGCAAAAACTTCCGCAAATGAAATAAAAAAACTAGCTGTTGCTCAAGGGATGAAAACTCTCTTTGACGATGGAATACAAAAAGTAAAAAACGGGATTACTACTTTGGATGAAGTTTTAAGGGTTACGGAACTTGAGCAAATTTAAATTTAAAGCAAGAAAAGAAACAGGAGAATTGATTGAAGGGGAGATCGAGTCTTCTTCTTTTGAAACCTTAAAATATGATTTTTCGGCAAAAGGATATACCCCTGTCTTTATTGAAAAAAAATTCGAAGGGATCAGCATCCCAAAATTATGGGTTTTTAAAGAACGGGCAGAGGCAAAAGAGGTTTCAATCTTTTTTAGGCAACTTTCTTCCATGTTTTCTGCGGGAGTCCCTTTATTTGAATCTTTGACATTGGTGCAAGAGCAAATTGGGAGCCCATTTCTTAAGAAAATAGTCAAGGATTTGAGCCGGGAAATAGAATTTGGAAGTACTTTTTCGCAGGCCTTATCAAAACACCCTTTTGTCTTTTCAAGGCTTGTTGTTGTTATGGTGGAAGCGGCGGAAAATGGGGGGATATTAGGAGAAGTTCTTAAAAGAATTTCATGGCAAATGGAAAAAGATATAAAACTGCAGTTAAAAATAAAGGGAGCTCTTAGATATCCGGTAATGGTTGTTATAGCTTTGATTATTGCGTTTGTTTTTGCGGTTACCTTTATAATTCCAAAATTTACCGCTGTTTTTCGCGCTGCTGGAGGCGCGCTTCCATTGCCAACAAGAATTCTTATTTGGCTTAACTTTTTTGTAATTAATTATTGGGGAGCTGTTTTAACAGGAGGAATTATCCTTTTTGTCGGGGGAAGGATGTATTGCAATACTCCTTTTGGTATGAAAAAAATTGACACGTTAAAGCTTAAACTGCCTATATTAGGCTCTCTGGTTCTTAAGCTTTCTTTGTCTAGATTTTTCAGGATGTTATCATCAATGATATCAAGCGGCATCCCATTGACCAGAGGGCTGGAGGTTGCTTCAGAAGTAAGCAATAATGTTTTTCTTTCTGAAAATATTATCAGCATAAAAAATATCATTACTTCAGGCAGTTCTTTTTCGGATGCGATGAAAAACTTTCCTATTTTCCCTTCTGTTTCAGTTCATATGATATCGGTGGGAGAACAATCGGGTGATCTTGAAAATATGTTGACCAAAAATGCCGATTATTTTGACGAAGAGACGGATTATATGATAGATAATTTAATGACATTGCTTGAACCAGTTCTTATTTTTATTCTTGCCATATTTGTCACCGTTTTAGCTCTTGGAATATTTTTACCCACTTGGAATTTAATGAATTTATATATGGGAAGGTAAGTTTGCAATAGAAGGCGGTTTTTGTGAGAAAAGGCGGGTTTACATTAATTGAGCTTGTGATGGTTATTGTTCTTTTAGGGATAGTTTCTGCTTCTGCTTTTGTCGCAATTTCGTCTTACAAATGTCATTATTTAATGGCGGCGGCGGAAAAACTTTCTTCTGATTTAAGATATGCAAGAAATCTTGCCTTAGCAAGTTCAAAATGGCATGGCGCGGTTTTTTCCGGCAATACTTACACTGTATACGAAACAGATGGGGTCAACGATATTCCTATTAGCAATCCTGAAAGAGAAGGCGAAGATTTTATAATAAATATTTCAGATAATTATGATGATGTTTCAATTAGCAGTGTTAATATAGCTTCTGGCAATAAAGTTGAATTTGACCCTTACGGAGTTCCCTTTTCAGATAAAACAGGCGTTCCTATCAGTTCAAATGGATTTGTTTCTTTGTTAAAAGGGGGCAATTGTGTGGTTGTAACGATTTCTCCCACAAGCGGAGCTGTGACGATACAATGAAAAAAAATGGGTTTACATTGATTGAACTTATAATGGCTGTGGTGATACTTGGAATTGTTGTTTTATCAGTTTTGAATATTTTTATCAATATTAATTTTAAAAACCCAAAGCTTGAAGCTGTATCCACCTCATTATACCTTGCTTCTGCAAAGCTCGAAGAAATATCGAACAGAAATTTTAATAGTATAACATCTGAATCTTTAACTTCTTTTTTGGGAGATTTTTCGGACTATAACTATAGTGTACAGGCAGCCTATGTGGCTTCACAAGAAATTGAAGAAGTTTCTTTAACTCCAACCAGTTATAAATGGATTAAAGTTTTTGTCAGTTCTTACAGCTTGGGTTCGCTTGAGGTTTCTACCTTGGTTTCAGACGCATCAAATTAGATATGAAAAAAAACGGATTTACTTTAATTGAAACAATAATTGCAATAACAATAGCTGGAGTTATTTCAAGCATGCTATTTGTGGTTATTACAACAGGGATAGATTCTTGGGGGTTTTTACGGGGGCAAAAAAAGCTTATGCAAGAGGTTAAAGGGGTTTTAATAAGAATGACAAAAGAAATTCGCAGAGTAAAAAGCAATTCATCGTCAAACATAATAACTTTTACGCCAGGTGATTTTAAATTTGTTGACATAGACGATAATATGATTGAATACAAAAGAAACGGAGCGAATCTGGAAAGAAACGGCTCGATTTTGCTTTCAGGGATTGCTTCTCCTGATGGATTGCACTTTACTTATTTGGATGGAAGTGGGAATGTTGCTACAATAGAATCTAATATAAATGTTGTGCAATTTAACCTTGTTGTTCAAGACGGCAAAAATGTTGTAAGGTTGAGCTCCGGCGCGGGGATTAGAAACAGGTGAATAAATCAAGCAAAGGATTTGCCCTTTTGACTGTGCTTTTCATTATGCTTGTTTTTTCTATTTTAGCCGTAAGTTTAACATCAATAATTTTTTCTGAATCAAAAAGCTCCGTAAAAGAAATTTATTACAACAAATCTTTTTATATTGCAGAAGCAGGCAGAGCTTACGGATTAAAACATATTGAAGGATATTCCAATTGGACGCAAAACATGGGATTTCCCTTATCTTGCAATTTTAGTGGTGGCACTTTTGTCCTTTCTATATCAAACGAAGCTGACAATTCACTTACTTTATATTCGTCAGGAATATTAACAAGAGAGGGTTATGCGTATATAAAAACAGTGTCATGCGATGTCTCGAAAGAAGGGGATGCTTTTCCCGAGGCTTTTCATTATGCTGTTTTTTGGGATAATCAGGGAAATACAAATACCCAGCTTGCGCTAGGTTTAAGTTTAGGCATACAAGGAGATGTTTTGGCAAGAGGCAGGGTAAGGGTTAGAAGCGATTCTTCCGTTGCCGGCACAATTTATGCGGATGCTTCTCGATCTTATCCTCAAGTTTATATTGAGCCTGGAGCAAGCGTTGGCAGTTGGGAGGCGATATCCAGTTTTCCTAGTTTTCCTTATATAGATTATTCATATTATGATAATTTAATCTCTTATTACAATTCACTACTTCCTACTTCCGGTAATTTGAGCATAACTTTAGGGAATGCTGATTCTCCATATAACTTAAACACATCTTCGTATAATGTGGGTGGGGTTATAAAGTGTAGAAATTTTACAATCGGGCAAAATTGTGTTGTAAAAGGCTCTGCCATCATTGCGGCAAGAGGGAATATAACAATACAGGACAATGCGACTGTTTCTCCTGAAGGGGGGAGCATTGTTTTTGCGACAAGCGGGGCTCTGGGAGATATTAATGTTGGAGGGACAGCTGTTGACATAAAAGAAGGGGCCTCAAGTGTTGATTTTGGAGTGATTTTTTATAATAAAGGCGGATATACTTATTTTCAAAGCAACAGCACGACAGCAAAAAAGATACTGTCTATGACAACAAGCAGAATAACTATCAATAATAATCCTGCAATTACAGGTGGCAGTGTAATTTACTCGCAAGCAAGCAATGATTATATAACATTTAATGATTTGGCTACTTTTGAAGGGAGTGTGATAAGCAGGGGGCGGTTATATTTGTACGGAGGGCACCTAGCCGGGATGTTTTTATCTGACAGCAATTGGGGAATTTATGCCAGATTGTGGAATGCCGGATCTTATATTAAAGGAGCATTAATTGGCAGAGATTTTAACGGAACAAGAATAGAAGCGGCTGATATTTACGGTGGAACAGAGTTTATCAGCCTAGCTCCCGGAATTTCCGGTGAAGGAAATTCAATAATGCATATTGGTAATTGGCGTGAAGTTTATTAGCCAAAAATCAATTGCAACTTGTTTCATTCTATTGTAAACTTTGACTGTAAAACAATAAAAAAGTGTCATATATGAAAAAAAGAACACTTGGAGTGCAAATATCGTCAAGTTCGATGGATGTTGTAGAACTTGATGTTTCCAGCAAAGAGCCTAAAATATTAAATTGGGCTTTAAGCAGTTTTTCTTCAAATAACTTAGAGCCTCATCAGATAAAAGAACTTTTTTCTCCTCTTAATAAGCAAAAATTTTACTGTAAAAAAGCAAAAATTACTTTGCTAGGGTCAGAACTAATTTATAAAATCATAAAACTGCCTAACATGCCGCAAAATGAAGTTATATCTGCGATAAGGTTAAAACTTGAAGATTCTCTGTCTATCAAAAAAGAAGAAATTATTTTTGATTATTATAAAATCCATAATTCCGCCAAAACGGGGAAACAACTTTTTTTAGTTGTCGCGACTGATTTGTCATACATTAAAAAAATTGCACAAGATGCCAAAGAAGCGGGATTTTCCGCTTGCGAAATTATTCCTCCTTCATGGGCGTTAAAGAATATTGTCGGTGCTATCGATTTAAACCCTTCTGTCTTGATTTATTTGGGACAATGCGCAACTGTTGTTGTTTTGACAAAAAACAAAGAAGTTGTTTTTGCAAGAGAATTCAAAATAGGGATAGATGCAATAGTATCTGCTATGACCCAGGCTATAGCGACGGAATCTGGCAAAATTGAACTTGATTGCACAAAAGCGAGTAAACTTTTTTTTGATTTTGGCATACCGCTGAATTATGAAGAATATGCACAGAAGTCAACTCTTCCTGCCGCTGATATTATGTCCCTGATGATGCCCCCGCTTGAAAAGATTGGCGCTGAAATTTTAAGGACAATAGCATATTACCGTGAAGAAATGGAAGATGATACCGAATTTAAAAAAGCTTATTTTACGGGACTGGCTCCAAAGGTAAAAAACTTTATAGAGTTTTTTAAAAATGAATTCGGCTTTGATGTGGAAGTTTTACCTCTTAATTTGCAGGTTAATAAAGATTTTGAAGAATCTGCGCATCCCTTGGCTTTGGCCTTGGGAGCTGCTTTGTCAAAAGATGAAAATATGAGTCTTTTGCCTTATGAATTAAGGAATCCCTTATTTAAAAAGGCCGTAAAAATTTTTGCAACATGGGGAATTGCTTCTGTAATATTTATTTCAATGTTTTTTGCGTGGTTCTTTTTTTGCCAAAAGGAGATAAAAACCAATTTATATCTTTTGAATCTCAAAGAACAGATGAAACAACAGGGAATAGATGTCCAAAAATCGATAGAAAAGGAAAAAGCTTTAGCTTCTTTGCTTGCAGAAGCGACGGTTTATGAAGGCATTGACAGATATCTTAAAATTATGGTCTTGTTAAAGGAACTTACACCTTCCGATGTTTATTATAAATATTTAAATTATGACAATTCTGCCAATAAACTTATTATAAAAGGGATATCTTTAAAAAAAAGGGACGGCAAGTTTGCTGTGTCTGACTTTATGGACAAACTAAAAGCTACCGGCTACTTTAAAACCATAACATTATCTTCTATCGAAGAATCGGATAGATTTAATGTGCCGATATTTGATTTTTATATTTCCTGTGATTTAATAAAGGGTAAAATATAATGAATTTCAATATGTCAAAACGGGAAAAACAGCTTATTTTGCTGACTATAGGGCTTTTACTCTTTGTTGCCTACTGGATTTTGCTTATGGGACCTGTTTTTTTAAAAATAAACAATGGGAATATGGAAATAAAAAAACTGCAAATGGAAGTTGAGCAATTAAAGCCCCCTGTATCATCCGCTTATATTCTATCAAAGAGAGGACTACAAATATTGCCTTATGAAGAGCAAGTAAGCAAAATAGTTGACTTTTTAAACTCATCATTTAATAAAGCCGGTGTTTCTTTGTCTTTACTGCATCAGGAATCAGACGGCAACAGGCTTGTTTTTTCTTTGCAATTTAAGACTACAGACCAAAAGTTTTTAAATGTTGTAAATTATTTTGCAAAAATAGATACCATTCTTATAATAAGCAAAGTTAAAGCGGAGCAAGAAAACGATGAGCTGGTTGTTGACATGGAGCTGGTTAGCGGATACCTGAACTAAAAAAGGAGTTGCGTTTGCATGAAAAAGTTTTTTTTGCTGTTTATATTGGTCGCAATTTGTGCGTGTTTTGCTAATTCTTCTTTTGCTTTGTTTTTAAAGGTTAAAGAAACGGAGCCGTCTGTTGGCTCTTCTACATCAAAAGTGGAGCCCAAAAAACCGGAATATTATATTCAAAAGTTTTATCTTAAATTTTCGAGAGCAAAAGAAATAAGCGATATGATAAAAGATCTTTTGGCAGAGGGGGAGGGGGTTTCGGTTAGTGAAAAATTAAACACTATTGCTGTCAGGGCTTCCACAAAAACAATTGATAACATAACAAAAGTTATAAGCCAAATTGATATTCCTCCTCTTCAAGTTCAAGTAGAAGCAAAAATCATAGAATTTAAAAAAGGGAACGGCGATTCTTCAAATCCGGAAACATTAGGACTGAATTGGACATATACAAATCCTTCGGATTCAAACGATTATGCGAGACAAATTGTTACAAATACAGTTACGCAGGGGGTAACCGGAGCTTCGTCGTTTGGTTTTTTTGCTCAAATTTTTTCAGGCAACATTTCGGCTTATCTTAAAACTTTAAGCAATAAAATAGGCTATAATCTTATTGCTTCTCCTTGGGTTTCGGCGTTAAACCATGAAGAATCAGAAATTTTAATAGGCTCAAAAATAGGATATACAACTTTGCTTACAACAACGACAGGCACGCTTCAAGAAGTAAACTTTTTAGAGGTTGGAACAAAACTCAAATTTACACCGCACATTTCGGATGACGGATTTATTATTATGGAGATATATCCGGCTATTAGCGAAGGAACCGTGGTGAATGGGCTTCCTCAAGAAAATACGACTCAAACAAGCAGTAAAGTTTTGGTGAAGGATAGCCAGTCAATTGTTATTGGCGGACTTACCAAAAATTATACGACTCAAGTTGAATACGGCGTTCCATTTTTATCTCAAATCCCATTTGTGGGGACTTTGTTTCGACAGACACAACTGCAATCGGAAAAAAGGGAAATTATGGTAATTATTACTCCTCATATTGTAACCCCAGCGTTTTTAGAGGAAATGGCGCAAAGAGGAAAGAATTTGGAAAATCGGATTTTTGAAAAAGAAAACAATTCGGAGCTAATTCATTAAAAGCCAAAAAATGAAAATGCTTTAAATTTTAATCATTTTGAAATGAACAAATGTATTTTGACCGTTATAATGAGTTTGATGTGTTTTTCTTTTACTTTAAAGGCTACAGCAGATGCTCCTGTTTTATCGAGCAAACAATTAACATATGAAACTTCTGCTATTTTACACAATATTCGCCTAAGCGAGCCTGATAGGTTGAAGATCGCGCTCGATTTTGACGGGACAGCTTATTATAATGTTGAATCATTGGAAAACGAAATTGATATTTATCTTTTCAATGTAAAGAACGGAGAAAATATCCAAAATAGTTTTGATATAAATGATTTTACTGTTAAACAAATTGAAATAACTTCTTATGAAAGTGGTCTTTTATTACGGGTACCCTTAAAACATGGTCTTGCTTATAAAATTTTCTCGTTAAGTCTTCCTGATAGGCTGATTATTGATTTTGAACGGACGATTATACAAGTAAAAAACAATGAACAAATTTGCGAAGGGTTGGATTATTATGATATTACAAAAGCTGTTGACGATAAGTTGGTTTTAGCCCAAGTTCTTGAAGTTGACCCAAAAAAAATTGATGTTTTTCCTGCTATAGGAGAGCCAGAAGGAGCTTTTATCTATTCGGTGTTGAAATTTTTTAATCCGTGGACAAAAGAAAAGCAATCCGGTTTTTATCCTGCTACAACTTCAAGAATTGCCCTGCAAAATAATGCGATAGCAGGGATTAATGGAACATATTTTTTGAAATCCGGCTTGCCTCTTGGAATATTGATGATAAACAAAAATGTGATCTCCTGCCCGATTTTTGACCGCACTGCGTTGATTTTAACAAGCGATCATAGAGCCTATATAGACAATGTCGCACTGGATGCTTATTTTGAAATAAATGCTACTAAATATCCAATAATGGGAATAAATGAAAAAAAGGCCCCAAAAAAAGATATCGTTTTGTACACTCCTTACTATGGAGTTGTTACTGATACAGAACCTGATGATTTTAATATTATTGTTGTAAACGATGTTGTTGTATCTTTTGAATGCGGCAATTCGCTTATACCTTCCAATGGGTATGTTTTATCTGCGGGAATGGAGCTTTCAGAGCTTTTATTTTTGAATGCAAAAAAAGAAGATAAAGTGAAAGTTGCTGTTAATGTAGTACCTTTTTTAAATGTTTCCGCGACGACGGAATCGTTTTTGCATCTTATCGGTGGGGGACCAAGGCTTATAAAAAATGGCGAAATTTATATTACAAAACAGGAGGAAAACTTTAGGGCAGATGTGGCAAGAGGGAGAGCGGCGCGTACAATAGTCGGAATAAAAAACGATGGAGCTTTATTGTTTGTGACAGTTGATGGGAAACTAAAAAGAAAAAAAAGAGAAAAGGAAAGGGGGGAGGGTCATAGCATAGGAATGTCTCTTACAGAAGCGGCTTATTTTTTAAAAGCATTGGGTGCTGTGTCCGCTTTAAATCTGGACGGAGGGGGATCAAGCACTATGGTTGTGCGCGGGAAAATAAAAAATACTCCTTCAGGCGGCGCGCAAAGAAAAATAAGCAACGCGATTTTGTTTGAGCCTCAATCAAGAAGATGAAGCAGGATTTTCGTATTTCTTATCTTTTTCGATATGTTTTTCAAAGGTTTCAACGATCATTCGCTCTTCCTCACCTTCAAAAAAACGATCTAATATTTCAATGAGTTTTGCAGGGTCAAAAGGTTTGACAAGATAGTTGACAACAAACCCTGCGGTAGCTTTGTCCCATTTTTCTTTATCTTCCCATGCTGTAAGCATGACAACCCCTATGTTCTCTTTGTATTTTTCTCTTAATGTTTCAAGCAATTCCAATCCGTTCATCCCCGGCATCTTTATATCAAGGACGACAAATCGTATGCAATTTCTTCCTAAGCCAAAACATACTTTATGCTTTTCAAGCGAGGACAAAGCCTCTTCTGCAGAATACGCGCTAATAGCTTCATATTTTTTATTTGATTTGTTTATTGATTCTACAATGTCATTATTAAGGTCTACTTCATCATCAACAACAAGAACCAAAGGCTTTAGCATAATGATCTCCCCTTTGCATAATTAAACTGATCGCAATTATAGCATAACAAAAATAAAAAGAACAAAAACATTTATCATTCATAAAAGAGTATAGGTACACCTCCAGTCTAAGTATACCTATACTCCAATAATAGACAACAAAAAACAAGACTCAACTAATTCTGCACGGCTGTATAGGTAATAACCAGATGGTAAGCCCCATCAGTCAATACCTTATCAGCATAATCAACTACTTGATGTCCGCTTATAGACCATGTAGCTCCATTTTCAACTGTACAATTTGTCTTTAAATTCTGATCGGTTGTAGCAACGGTTGCAAAATCTCCGACATCCCCACCAATCAATGACATGACATTTATCAACGCAGTAGCGGTAGTATAGTCTGTGCCCGCATACTTTGTCATATGGGTTTTATCAACATGATACTTAATGGTATAAGGAGCATTGCTACTGACAACTAGATTCCCAAGCAAAAATTCATTATCGCCGTCAACCTGAAGAGTATCAAGAGTAGTAGCACTTGGAGCGGTCATTTCTAGGGCAGGTACAAGGTTTGTATCAACTGCCTGGTTTCCAGAACTTGAGGTATCAGCAAGAGTGCTTGTTGATATAGCAAAGACAAAAAACAATGCTACCAATAAAATTAAAGTTTTTTTCATTTGTTTCATTCTCCTCCTTTTTATTCATCTAAAAAAACGGGAATAACAATAACATTTTATTACTCCCGTCTTTAGATCGCCAAATAAAATCTACTTTTCCTTGAAAATTACTCCAAGTCTGCCGTGTATTTCTACTAAAGTCTGCATTTGAGCTGAAGTATCAACTTCAGTTTTTTCTAAAGGATAGTTTTCAAAAAAGACTACACATTGAAATTTGCCTGAATAATATTTGGGTTTTTTTACATTAACAATTACTTTTGATTCCTGATCTGCGTTTAAAACAAACGAAGATCTGGAAATTGTGACATACTTATTAAGATTATAATTTTTTGTTACAGGGTCGGTAAACACCCAGTCTCCTTTTTTGTTTTTTGCAAGTCCCATTACATAAGCTTTGATCATTAACGATTCTCCACCTGTATTTTTCAACATCAAAGTTTCAGCAATAGGCTTCTTCCCGAATTTTACATCAACTGTGCTTGGCATAACTCTTAATCCTGCGGAGGCAAAAGTTTGCAGGACAATCAAAAATACGCCAAGGAAGATGAATTTCCCAATGGTATTTAATTTCACTTTATTACACCTCCTTCTCTAACACTTTTTATAAAAAAGTATAGGTACACCTCCAATCTAAGTATACCTATACTCCAATAACAGATAACAAAAACAATACTTAACTAATTCTGTACAGCAGTATAAGTTATGACTAAATGGTAAACCCCAGAAGCTAAAGCCTTATCTGCATAATCAACTACCTGCTTTGCAGCTATAGGGAACGATGCTCCATTCTCAACTCCGCAATCTGTCTTTAAATTCTGATCGGTCGTTGAAACAGTTGCATAGCTGGCATCTCCACCCATCAATGACATGACATTTATCAACGCAGTAGCGGTAGTATAGTCTGTGCCCGCATACTTTGTCATATGGGTTTTATCAACATGATACTTAATAGTATAAGGAGCATTACTGCTAACAACTAAGTTTCCAAGTCCAAGATCGCTGTTGGTTCCAACTGTAAGGTTGGAAAGAGTAGTAGCGCTTGGCGCGGTCATTTCCAGAGCAGGTACAAGGTTGGTGTCAACTGCCTGGTTTCCAGAACTTGAGGTATCAGCAAGAGTGCTTGTTGATATAGCAAAGACAAAAAGCAATGCCACCAATAAAAGTGAAATTTTTTTCATTTTTTGTTCACCTCCTTTTTTAAAAAAAATAAAAATTAAAGGCATATGCCTTTAAAAGTAAAATTTAATTTATAAAACAAACGGATGTGCCACAGAAAATATTATTCCGTTTGCCGATGGTACTCCGTCTCCAATTTTCATAGACTGATAGCCGATAGAAAACTCGGTTTTTCCTCCAAGCCCAAAATTTGCGAGAATTCCGCCGTAGACCTGCCCGCCTAAATTGCCCGATTTTCCATCTCTTCCTATTAAATTAAAATTTAACCCAAACCCGATAAACGGATCCATTCCAAATAAAGAACCTTCTTTTAAATATATAATTGCATCGACATACAACGGAATCGCATTTATAGGTTGATCATCAGTCCCGCTTCCCATTGAATAGCCTAACCCTGCTTTGTATTCAACCGCATCTTCTGCCAGCCCTATTTTTGATCCTGTTGACCATGGATCGCCAAACACAATGTCCCATCTCATTGATAACGCCCCAAGCAATCCTTGTTGCCCTTTTAAATTGAATAAATATGATCCTCCGCAGGTGGTATTTAATCCTAAACCCCAAAGCCCTTTTGGCTCTGATTTAACTTTGTATTCTTCTATGGGAGGTTCGGGTGGGGCGGAGACTTCAGGAAAGATTTTTTCTTCGTCCAGAGATTCAGGTGGTGCAACTGGAGCTATTTCAGGCTGTATGACTTTTTTGATTGTTTTTTTGACTGTCTTGCTTTGAGAGGAAGCAGAAGAACCCGCAAAAAAAAGAAAAGTTAAAACCAGAATCAAAGCGGTTGGAAATTTTTTTATTTTGCTCATGGCAATAAACCCAACTCCTTTTTATTTATCTAATCGCTGGTAAGAATACGCAAAAAACTTGAAATTGTCAACACCTTTTTTATCTTTACAAACATCATAGTGAAATTCTTGCCTTTGCGTATATTTTGGCGGTAAGTTTATTACCAAAATTTTTACTGGCAAACAGTTTTATTTCTCCTGATTTTTCTTCGTATTCCAGCATTTGATTTAATTGTATTATTGACTGCACTCCATTTGAATCGTGATTATACAAGCTCTCATTGGCTAATTCTATGGTTGCATAATATTGGCAGTCCGAGGGGGTAGACTCCAAAGGATAGGAAAGGTCAGATAATATTGGAGCTTTCCAGTTGTAAAAATAAAAGTTTATTATATCCGCATTCAATCTAGAAAAATTAAGCGAGGTGGCAAAAGAATGATCTGCAGGAATATTTTTATAAAAAAAATCAAGAACAGTTTTTGCTTTAACAGAAGGCTGTTCAGGAAAGTAGGCTTTAAAAAGATTTGGCAGGTAAGCTACGGATATGATTAAAATCGCCGAAGTAAAAACAGTAGCCATTTTTTTATTGGTCTCAAATAAATAAATGATGTTTGCGGAAAAAATAATAAAAATAAAAGGCGTTATGGCGTAAACCATGGAAGGAGCCTTGTCTCCTACGGAAAAAACAAGGAGAAATAAAGATATCCAGCAAAATAAATAATATATTCTTATTTTTTTGTCCTTATAAAAAGCAAGAGGCGAAATGATTGAGAACAAAAGAATAATCCCTATCACAGGAGAGAAGCTAAAATTTTGGGCAATCCATTTTGGATAAAAGAACAAATTATTCAACAAACCTGTAAATGCTATGTCCGCTGAAAAGTCTCCGAAAACAGTTGAAAAAAACATATGAACTTTTCTGGAAAAGAAGCCCGAAAAAAACCAAACAGAAGCCGATAAAATGGCAATCGCAAGGATTGTCAGTTTTTTATACATCCACCAGTAAAAAGGAAAAGCATTTTGTTCTCCTTTTCTTATTAAATATATCGTTTCGACAACAGCTCCTGTCATTTTGGCAGTGATGATTATTGAAAATGAGACCAAAATGAGATATGCATATATGTAATCAGTATAAATTGAAAGGCCTAAAAGCAAGCCTACTATAATATAGTGAGAAAACAAGTTGCTTTCTTCCGCAACGGCGTAAAAATACGCGGCGGCAAGAAAAATTAGAACACCCAATGTTTCTGTAGAATTTTGAGTCGCATATTTTACAGCTTCGGGAGAAGTAAGCAAAAAAGTAAGCGATGCCAACCCTATGAATTTGCCATGTTTTAAATTAAGGCTTATAGGCATATGATAAAGCAATAAGGCAAGAATAAAAAATAAAACCAGGCTCAAAATCCTTGCAGAAGTAAAACTAATCCCAAGAATTAGAAAAATAAAAGATTCAAGCCATGAATGCAAAAAAGAAGAAGACACCTGCTGATTGGTGCTATACCAAAAAGATTGCCAGTCAAAAGTTACAAGGCTTTTCCATATCATAACGCCATTATTGCCGTGGATTGCTTCGTTTTGGGTAAAGGCATCGGCTTGAAAAATTCTAGAAAACAAAAGGATTGCGCATACAAGTAGTATAAATACAACAACACTTTTAGTGCTTGGTTTAACTTGCATGCTGAAATTGTATAGATAAAGCAGAATATTGTCAACAATTTATTTGAATTTATTTGGAGCTGGACAAGGAGCGTTTTTTTTTGTTACAATATCACAAAATTTTACATTTCAATCAACCTAAGATTTTTTTAAAAACAAGGAGGTGAAATGAAAAAAGATGAAAAGGGGATTTAGGTTTTTAAGTTTTAAAATTAAAAGGAGTAAAATGATGAAAAAAGGTCTGATATTATTGGTTCTTTTTGCTTTGGCATTGTCTTTGCCTGCTTCAGCGGAAAAATTTAGAGATATGGGCAACGATCATTGGGCGGCAGATTCTGTCTATGATTTAGTTGAAAGAGAGATTACAAACGGGTTTCCTGACGGTACATTTCGTGGAAACGAGAAATTGTCACGATATGAGACCGCTCAATTTCTTTCAAAAATGGCTAAATCCATAGAAAACAATGTTAAACCCAAAATTACAGATTCAGACATAGAAAGAGTTGTAAATAAAGTGCTGGCGAAAAATTCTTCTTTGCCTGCGGATGCCGTGGTTTCAGGGCAGGTCTTTTTGAACTACCAGAAAAACTTGCAGAATACAGGCATTACAAACAACTTTAATCTTTCACGCGCATATCTTACAGTAAAAAAAGCCCTTGGAAACAATGCAATTGCCAGAGTAACCCTAGATGGCAGTACTACTACGGAGTTCGTAAAATATGCTTATGTTGATTTATTGAATGTTGTTGCTATTGATTCTTTTACTTTGAATGCCAGAATTGGCGTTCAGCCTACTTACTGGTCAAATTGGGTTGATGATATTTTGGGGCTTCGTGTTGTTTCTGTCAGCTTAATGGGTGGCAGGTATGGTGAGCCAACGGCTGATACAGGTGTTAGTGCGATGGGAAGTATAACAACGAATATGCTTCCAAAAATTAACTACCTTGCAACAGTATTAAACGGCAACGGCTTTAATGCAGTAGAAACAGATGCAGGGAAAGATATTGGCACAAGAGTTGATGCTGAAATTTTACCAGGCATCACAATTGGCGCTGGAGGTCAGATTGAAGGTGTAGGCAATAGTACAACTGGGAACAAGCTTGCTAATGTATTAGTTGCTTACAAAGCTGATGTCGTAAGTGCTTATGCCGAGATCGGCTATGGTAAAGGAGCCATTGGCTATAGCGTAGCAGGGCTTTGCAAGCTTGGCGTTCTTGATGAAATGCTGACTCCTGTTGGCGTGTTTGGTCGCGTGGATATATATGATCCAAACCGAAGCGTAGACAGCGATAGCATTACTGATATTTCTTTTGGTGGATACTATGATTGGAATAGCAATGTGAAATTGCTTGCTGATTATAGTGTTTCTACAACAAACATCGCAACTTCAAGTTCGGCGGCTTTAAGGACTCAAATATTGTTCTAATTGTTTTTGATTAATATTTTATAGAGGCAGGTTAATTCCTGCCTCTTATTTCTTGGTTTTTGCATGGATAGAGCAGGAGGCATTGCTTGATTAAAGTAAAATTATCCGCTATTTTTTGTATGGTATGTTTTTTTTGTGAATTTAGTTTTGCTGGTAATGGCGGACAGCATTTTATTGTACAATTTAGCCCTTATTTAATCCTTACAACCCCTGCTGATTTAAATTGGACAATGACAGTTGGAGAAGCAAATTATTCAACAAATCAGGCTGTTATTGTAGATAGCAACGAAAGCTATGGCATAAAGATAAATTGTGATACTGTTGCGGCTGGAAGAATGCAGGAATTTGACGGAACTGGCTATGTAACAGCAAATCCAAAAAAGCTGTATTACAACCTTCAGTTTAAAGAAAAGGACAATACATTATATACAAATATTTCTACCATGGAGCAAGTGGTAGTATCAAATATCCCTTCTCCCGGAGAAACAACATATGTAAAATACAAACAAGCCGTCAGATATTCTGACCCTGTATTGCCGCAAGGGCGCGTGTATCGTATTAATATTGTTTATACTGTTGTACAAGGATGGTGAGAGTATGTTAATAAAATTAAAAAGTAAAATGAATGAATTTTTGCCAGTTTGCTTAATGGTTAGCCTTGTTTTTTCTTTTTTGACCTTTGCAGTTGGAACAGCGTTTGCCGGAATAGGCGTTTCTCCTGCCAAAATTGAGCTTGTTTTGACTGAAAGCAGTAAAGATATTCCTATAACTTTTAAAAATACGGGGGATACTGCTGTTCAAGTAAAAATTTATGTTGAGGGATTAACTCAAACTCTTGAGCGAGGAATTGATTTTGCGCCAAATACCGGAGGAGTTTTTTCTGGTATTTCCAATATAGAACTTAATCCAAAAGAGTTTACGGTTGAAGGAGGAAAGGAACAAATAGTTAGGGCTACATTTAATAAGCCAGAGGGGAACAGTGGTGGCGGTCTTTATGCTGTAATATTTTTTGAATCAAAAGTTGATAAGTCGTCCGACTTGTCAACAGGAGGAAATGCCGGAGTTGATGCTGTTTCAAGAATAGGCATTATAAGCGAAATGACAATACCGGGAGAAACAATTAAAACCGCTAAAGTTGATAAAGTTTATGTGGCTCAAAGAAGCGCTAATGCTCCGATTGAATTTTTTTCCGCGGTTGAAAATACGGGAAATATTCACTTTTTACCTTCAGGTTTTATCAAAATAAAAGATTCATCAGGAAATTTATTGGGAAATATTCCGGTTGAACCGGCAAAAATATTTCCTGGAGGTGTTAGAGATTTAAGAGCTATTTGGGAGACAACCTCTCTTTCTGCGGGAGAATATACAATTGAAAGTGAAATAGAAGGGACTTCTGCGTCAGGTAAGTTTTCCGTTATTGCTCAAAATGAAGTTGCTGTAAAAAGAGGAGAGATATTGAATTTTAGGGCGCCTGTCGCGGCAAAAAAACAACCGTTTGACATTAATTTCCTTGTTCATAACAGCGGGAATATAAATTTAGATGCCGAGGCAAAAATTGATTTTGTCGATGAAAATGAAAAGATAGTTGGGACAATAATGTTGCCTTTGAGTGTTGTGATTCCTAACGAAAATACCGCGTTTAAAGGAACCTATAAAGAGGGTCTTCCTGTGGGGAGATATATTGCCAATGCGACTGTCGACTATGGCGGACAAACAAAAGCGCTTGCTGATGTTAATTTTGATGTTCTTGAAAAAATTGCTATTATTAAGGGGCTTATCTCTGAATTTTCAATATCTTCAGTAAAATCAGGAGGGAATTTATCCCCCAAGTTTTCAATAAAAAACCAAGGGAATGTGCCTTTTAGCACTGAAGGAATAATAGAAATAAAAACAGGATCAGGAGCAACAGCAGGGCAAATGGCTATTCCTCAAGCCGTTATAGCGGCTGGAAAAGAACAGGTTTTTTCAATTAGCTGGAAAGCCAATCTGCCGGCAGGTCTTTATAAGGCAAATGCTATGATTTCTTATGCTGATGGAAAAGTTTTAACAAAAGAAACATCCTTTTTTGTAAGCAAGTAATGGCATAAAAAGTGAGACTATTTAAATCCATTTTTTACAATCTATGTTGGCAGAAAAGCCGAAAAGCTTTTTATGCGGCGTATGTTTTGTTTTTTTTGGCTTTTTTATCCAATATTGTTTGGGCGGGGTTGAAAATTAGCCCTGCCCAAATAGAGCTTATTTTGGATGAAGAGGATGTTTCTTTGCCTGTTGTTGTAACAAATACCGGAAATTTCCCAATAAATGTCAATATTCGCGTAGCAGGAACTAACCAACAAACAAATGGGGATATTGTTAATGACAAGACTGAAAGCATTTACAGTGGAGTAAGATACATAAAAATTGAACCAAATAATTTCCTATTGAACTCTGATGATGCCCGTGAAGTACGAGTTATTTTTAATAAACCGCTTGCTTATGACTGGACAGGCGGGCTTTATGCTACTTTGTTTTTTGAATATGGTTCGGGGCAAAAAGGAGAAAATAACAGCGTAGCCGTATTAACAAAAATTCTTTCTTCGCATGGGTTGGACTGGTCAGGGAAAATAACAAAAGTAAAAGTTGTTCAAAAAGACAAAAATTCACCAGTTGATATTTATGCCTTTTTTAAAAATAACGGCAATGTCCACCTTGCTGTTTCAGGAAAAGCTTTTGTTTATAATAAAAACGGGGGTTTGGTTGGCAAGGTGGATATGTCAGGGGGGACAATTCTTCCTGGGGAAGAAGATTGGCTGAAAGGTATATGGGATCCGCCTGTTTTGCCAAAAGGCGACTATGCGGTAAAGTGTGAAGCGTCAAATGACAACAAAAAGATTTTAAGTTCAGGAGAAACTCTTTTTTCTGTTTTAGATGCTTATGATGTAAAGGCTAAAAAAGTTGAAATAATTAAGTTTCCTTCCATGCAGATAAGACAAAAACAGCCAATTCCTTTTATTGTAACAGCGAGAAATTGTGGCAATACAAAAGTTGATGCAGGCGGAGTTGTTGAAATTTACAATGATGCTGGCGGTATGATTGCTTCTGTCCCTTTAAATACAATAAAGATTGATGCTTATGGCACGGGAGAAGTTAAAGGAGAACTGGAAGAGGATATCATAATAGGCAAATACAAAGCGTTGGCAAAAATTGTTTATGGAGACCCTATTTCTGTTGTAAGTGAGAGTAATTTGGAAATAATTGAACAGACGGTGGTGAAAGAAGGAAAAATCGTGAAATTTGCGGCAGAGATAGTTAAAAGTGGACAGCCTGTTGCCTTTTCCATTAATTTTGAAAATGAGGGAAATGTCCCTCTTGTGTTTGGTGGCACAATTAAAATAAAAAAAGAAGACAAGGTATTTAAAGAACTATTGATCCCTAATCATAATATAGAACCAAAGACTCGCAAAGAAGTTAAAATTTCATGCGATGACAAGCTTCCTTTGGGATTATACAAAGCAGAGGCATCAATCTCTTATGGAAGAGACAAAGTTACTAATGCCAACACGGTCTTTTTTGTTAAGTAAATTCTGGTTTTTTGCCGCTATTTTTTTTATTTTTGCGGTTTCATTTTCTTTTGCGCAGGAACCTTTTGAAAATAATCTTTCTGTCCCTTCTATTTTGTTGGACATCATTTCACCAAACGAAAAGGGTTTTTCTGAAAAACCAATGTTGGTCGTAAACAATATAATCCCTTCAAAAAAACCGCATGTAATAAAATCCGCAATAGGCATTTGTGTTTCAAGCAATGTTCCTTGGGATTTGTCTGTAAATGCAAATAGCGATTTAATTGACAACTCATCCGGCGCAAAAAAAACAATTCCTATAAATCGGGTAAAAATAAAACAGTCAGGAACAAATAAAGAGGCGGATTGGACAGCTGTTAGCTTATCTCCAAAACAGCTTGTAGCTTTACAGCCGCCAACAAGTGGAATTCCTGCAGGATTTATTTTTGATTATCAGGTGAATCTTGATTTTAGGGATAAGCCAGGCAGTTATACAACCGATTTAATTTATACTTCAGTTGCCAATATTGACATTTCCGGCGCTTATCCCAATCCTTTTTCGCCTGATGGCGATGGTGTGAATGATTTTACGCAAATATATTACATGATTTCGCAGGATACGGCTGTAACAGCCAAAATCTTTGATCAAAATAATAACCTGATTAAAACTTTAGCTTTAAACAATTTGCAAAAGGCGGGAATGTACAATATTGTCTGGGATGGAACATCCGATTTGCATAATATAGTAAAAAACGGCAAATATTTATATGAAATTAGCGGAATTGTAGGATCAACAATCATAACAATTGCAAAAGGACTGGTTGAGGTTAACAATTTATCAACACGGCTTTATAGTGAACAAAATGCTTCTTCTTCTGTCTTTATTAACAAAAAAGTCTTTTCCTCTTCGGTTGTGGAGATTGGGGATGTAGTTACTTACGGCGTTACCTTGGAAAATACAGGAATTGGTTCATTGGAAGAAGTCAAAATTAACGATATTCTTCCTCAAGGGTTTAAATATGTGCCAGGGAGCACAATGATGAACAATTTTTCCTTTGATGATCCGTCAGGCATAAGCAATTTGTCATGGAATGTTGGCACTATAGCTTCGGGAGAAGGCATTGAATTGACCTATCGGGCGTTGGTTGGCATTGGAACTCCTTTTGGAATAGCAAAAAATTCAGCATCTGTAACTTTTCAGGCTGAACAAGGAGCCTCTTCTGCCGGACCTGTTTTTGCTACCGTCAATGTAAAAGAAGGAATTTTTTCTAAAAGGGGAACCATCATAGGCAAAGTTTTTGACGACTTAAATGGCAATAATATTCAAGATAAAGGAGATATAGGTCTTCCAAAAATTAAAATTTACACTGAAGATGGAACTTTTGTTATAACCGATAATAATGGGGCATATTCAATCCCTAATGTTAGAGCAGGAAACCATCTAATAATGATAGACAAAAAAACAATTCCTATAAATTATGGCGCGGTTGTTTCTCCCTCAAAAATTTTGTACCTTCCTGAAGGAGGTTTGACAAAGGGGAGTTTTGGTATAAGTCATTCCAAATTAGAGGAACTGCCTATTTTATCCGAGGATGAAGGGTTCTTTTTTGCCGCCTTATCTGAAATGCAGGCGGGATACTTGCAAACCACAGGCAATATGGATAATTTTACAAAAGCTGAAGGAGGGGAATATATCTCCCCTTTTTATACAAATGGCAGGGCAGCTTTTTATTTAAAAGGGAAAGTAAAAGGAGACTGGTTATTAACTTCGGTTGTGGATACAGCGAATAATTCCGATATTTCTTTTGATAATATTGATCCTGATAAATCTTATTATATTTATGGAGACGACAGTGTTTTAGGCAAAGAACTTCGCGGGCTAGAGAAGTTGTATGTTCGTTTGGAAAAAGACAAAAACTATATTTTATATGGTGATGTTTCGCCTTCCCTTTCTGACACTGAATTTACAAAATATAGCCGTAAACTTTTTGGCTTAAGGACTTATTTAGATGACGGGAAAAATAACATGTTCGATTTTTTTGGAGCTTTTAGCGCTCAAGTTGCTGTTAGAGATGAACTTATTCCAAATGATACGGCAGGCCCCTACTACTTATCAAAAGCTCCCCTCATGGAAGAGAGTGAAACGATTATAATTGAAACAAGAGAAAAAGATTATCCGAATGCTGTGATAAAGGCAGTTTCCATGGCCAAAGATACAGATTACAGCATAAATTATGATACTGGATCTATAATATTTAAAAAAGCGATAACTCCTGAAAATATAACAGGAGATAAGTATTATATAGTCGTACTTTATGAATATAAGCCGCAAAACGGACAAAACTACTATACTTATGGCTTGCGAGGGAAGACAGGGCATAAAGATTTAATTTCTGTTGGGACAACTTACATTAGTGAGGATCATTTGTCTGGAGGGTATAAGCTGTTTGGGATTGATACAAGCCTGAAATTAGGGAGCAATGCCAATTTTATAAGCGAATATGCCGACAATTTGGGCAGCAGTGAATCTTCCTGTTTTTATAATCAATTAACAATTAAGCCTATTAGACATTTAAAATTGAATTTTTATCAATATCAGGCAGGGCTTTCATTCTATAATCCTACCAATGCCCCCTCAAAAGGTACTGACATAAAGGAATATGGCATAAATACCGAATATAAAATAAATGAAAAATCTTATTTGACTGCGGATTATAAGCAATGGAAGAATAATATTTCAGATGACCAAAACAAAGGAACTACCTTTCATGATTCTTTTTCATCGTTGCTTAAGTATGATTTGTGGGGATTAAAATATAAGACTGAACGAGAATCTTTGGATTCGTTTAAAAGCATCGATTCTATTGCGACTTCTATTTCTTTGGGTTTATCTCCTAAAATATGGATAGTAGGGGCAGATATTAACTATGCAATCGAAGATGAGACAGACTTTAAAAATTTAAGCTCAAGTGCTTTAACAAATAGATATGATTATAAGCTGGCGATTTTATCTGGAGTCATCAGACCGTTTTATGAGGGGGGCACTGAAAGAAAGAACAGCAAAAACTCTTCTGCTCTTTTAAAAGAGACAAATACAAATTTAATTGGGATAGGATTTAGTTTTGTTGAAAAGCTACCTTTTACGGCAACTTATAAGCTTCAAGATTCTATCGATTATGCAACTAATACCAACGAAAAATATTCAACTATTGGGGTTGATGTTTCATATGGGGGCTCAAAAAACAAAAAGGGGGCAATTAAATACAACATAAAACAGGCTTTAACAGGAACGGCTGAAACTCACAGTACTGCTGATGTTGAGATAGCGTATCCAATTTTTTGCGACTTAGATTTTTACGGTAAAAGCGCTTTGGCTTGGGATGTGGACAAACAAACGGGCAACATTGTGTCTTCTCTTGACAACTCTTGGGTAAGCTTTGCTTACAGACCTGTTTTTTTTGATTCAATTTCTTTGCTGTTTAATGCTTCGGCAAGCGGAGCTGACAATAAATTAGTTACACCTCAAACTTCCACTAAAAAAAATTCAACAGACTTTAATATAATTTATACGCCTGGCAATAGATGGACAATATCAGGCAGGTTTGCACAAAAAACCAACACGGATATTTTATCCACGCAGGAGGTTTTTTCATCTGCTGACATTATATCCGGCAGGGTTTCTTTTAATTTGGTTAAGCAGGTTTTTATAGCGGGAGAATATCGCTTATTGTTGGAAAATACAAGCCTTGATGCAAGGCGCGGAGCACAGCTTGAACTGGGCTATGCTCCCGTCGACGGCTTTCAAATCGTTGGCGGATATAATTTTATTGATTTTTCATGTGGTGCGGATTTAAGCCAAAACTATCAGGCAAAAGGTTGCTATCTTAAATTAACAGGCGCTTATACTTTATCTGATTATTAAGAGGAAGAGGCTCAATTCAAGCGAAGAGATTTCATCTGGCTACAAAAAGGATCAATTGACCTTGCATTGGAACAAGGCATGCAACAAGGCAGGGAACAAGGCAGGGAAGAAGGCAGGGAAGAAGGTAGGGAGGAAGGCAGGGAGGAAGGGCTAAAAAAAGCTTTATCAAAATTGATTGAGAGCGGAACGAGTGAAGAAAAAGCAAAAAAAACATTAGGGCTTTCTTAAAGTTTCTTCAGCCTATAATGTGTTTGGAGAGTTATGAAATTGCCAATGAAGGCTTAATATCAAAAACGTGCACCTGAAATGGCTTTTTATGCTAGAGTCTGTAGGGAAAGCTCCATTTATCTACAGGAGAGTGTAAACGTGGCTAAAAAAACTGTCCGAAATGCGGTTCCAATGATTGTATAAAGAAAGGAAAAAGCACGCGCTTATCAAAACAGCAAAGATATTATTGTAAGAATTGCAAAGTTTACTTCCAATCAAGAAAAAGACACAAAAAACTAGAGCAAATAATTTTTGATAAATATGTAAATGGTCATCGCACTTTAAAAGATTTATCGAAAGAGTATGGAAAAAGCTTAAACTGGTTAAGAGATAAAATATCAAAAGCAAAATATGAAAAGAAAATTATTGATGCCAACAGTCTAGTAATTGTTGCTGATGCTACTTATTTTAAAAGAGCCTATGGGTACATAGTTTTCAGATCTCCAAAGTTAAAAAAGAATCTATATTTCAAAATGATTCAGCACGAGACTATAGATGAATATTTGTCTGGCAGAGTGATGTTGGAATCTAAGGGGATTACGCTGTCAGCCATAGTTCTAGACGGTAAGCCAGGCATAAGGAAGCTGTTTCTGGACATCCCAGTGCAGATGTGTCACTTCCATCAAAAACAAATTATTCAAAGATATTTGACCAGTAGTCCTAAATTAGAAGCTGGTATAGAGTTAAGGAAAATATTAACGACTCTGTGCACTACAGATGCAAAAACATTTACAAGAAAATTAAATTCTTGGCATAAAAAATGGGATAAATTTTTAAAAGAAAGAACATCAAATCCTTCAGCTGGATTTTGGTACTACACTCATCGAGGAGTACGGTCAGCTTACAGAAGCCTAAAAACAAATCTTCCTTATCTTTTCACATATAAAAATTATCCTGATCTTAACATCCCAAATACTACAAATTCACTTGATGGTTGCTTCGGTCATCTAAAGCCTAAACTAAAAATCCATAGAGGGCTAAACAGCAAACTTAAAAGAAAGATTATTGAGTATATTTTGCAAAACTAGGTGCACGTTTTTGATATTAAGCCCCAATGAATTATTGGGGACTTTATCCTAGCAGTAAACACAGATAATCAAATAGGGTGAAATGTTAAACAAAAAAATTGCATTATTAATATTTTTTGTGTAAAATAGCGGGGAAATGAAAACTCTTAAAGAGGGCGACATAAGGAATAATAATCGAGCAACGGCTATCAAGGCTATTCTGCTTTTTTCTATTTTTTTATTTAGTTTTTATGGAAGTTCTTTTGCTTTTAATAAAGGGCTCGTCCCCCTATGGGAGCCGCAAGGCAAACTGATAAATAATTCACAGGGTGCAGTAGCCCGACAAAATCCAAAATTGGCTAGCGATGGGAAAGATGGCGTTATAGCTGTGTGGGAAGATAAAAGATTAGGCGGAATTGATTTATATGCGCAAAAATTTGATAAAGAGGGAAATATTAAATGGGGGAAAGATGGAATTGTTGTTTGCAAAGCTTTTGGCGGTCAAAAGTTTCCTGTCATTGTTGGAGATAAAATGGGAGGAGCTATCGTGGCTTGGCAGGATTATAGAGATAAAGTTGCGACCATTTTTGCCCAAAAAATTAACAATTTGGGGAAGCCTGTATGGAGCAATGATGGCATAAAAATCGCTGAAATTTTTTCAGAACAAATCGGATTAAAATGTGCACTGGATGAAACTGGCGAAGGGTTTTTTGTTTGGCATGATTTTAATCCCGATGACATGATATTAAATGCTTATATCCAAAAGATAAATAAACAAGGCGAGCCTCTATTTGGGAATCAGGGAAAACTTGTTGAAAATGTATATGGCAAAAAAACGGCTTTGTTTCTTGGAAAATTTTTAACTGTTAAAATTGATGGGCAAAGCCAATTTAATTCGTTGGAAAATCGGTCATTTGCAGTTGCTCCGGATGGTGCTATTTTTGTAGCTTGGCAAGAAAAGCGCTTGGGCAATTATGATGTTTTTATACAAAAAATAGGCAAAAACGGCAATAAGCAATTTGCTAAAAACGGTAAAAAAGTGAATTCTTCCATTGGCAGTGTTGTTCAAAAAAATGTTAAAGCAATTAAAACCGGTTCAGGAGAAGCGATAATTGTTTTTGAAGATGAAAGATCGGGGTATCCAAATATTTATGCACAGAAAATTTCCCAAGATGGGACTTTGTTGTGGGGAATAGATGGGATACCTTTGGCAAAAGGGGTTTTTGCCCAAGAATCTCCCAAAATAGCAGGGGATGGTCAAAATGGGGCGATTATAGCGTGGTTAGACAGAAGAAACCCCCTTTGCACCAAGGTTTATTTGCAAAAAATAAATTCTGACGGCAAAATTTTATGGGGCGAAAAAGGGATTTCATTGACAGCTTCTTTGTTTCCTCAAAAAGATTTTTCAATAGTTGTAGATAAAGCAGGAGACGCT
>MEUB01000037.1 GCA_001771535.1 candidate division WOR-1 bacterium RIFOXYB2_FULL_37_13 | reverse complement strand
TCCACTTATAAGGGTGCACTCCAGCTTGCTAGAGTTAGTATAAGCAGAAAGTATGGGTTTATTGACAAGCAAGGAAATGTTTTAATCCCAATTCAATACGACATTGTTTCTGATTTTGAGAATGGCATTGCAAGAGTCGGCATTGCAACAGGAGAAAAAAGGTCAAATATATATGATGAAAGAAATTGGCTGGTTATTATCCCATATTTTGATGGTAAATTTGGTGTCATAAATAAAAAAGGTGATTACCTTATTCCTCCTACCATAAGCGCGCCGGATGAGCATTTTAATTCTGATAATAGAAACTTTAAAGAAGGGCTTGCCCCTTTTCAGGAAAAAGGGAAATATGGATTTATTAATCTCCTTGGAAAAGTTATAGTCCCTGCTATATATGATTATGTTTATGGATTTAGCGAAGGGCTTGCAATGATAAGAAGTGGAAATAAAAACGGATATATCAATACAAAAGGGACTGTTGTTATTGAGCCAAATTTTGCCGGTGCATTTAATTTTCACGAAGGACTTGGTGCTGTGCAAAAAAAAATATCCCTCATTGACTCAAAATCCGGAAAAAAGAAATCTGGCTTAAAATGGGGTTATATTAATAGTAAAGGAGAAATTATTATTGAACCAAAATTTTCAGCTGTCTCAGAGTTCCATGATGGGTTAGCTTTGGTTTTAGATAATGATAAATACGCTTATATAGATCGAACTGGCAAAGAAATCTGGCGAGAAAAATAAATCTACATGATGTCATTTTACAAACATTAACTTCTTTTATTAAATTATCATCTCCTTATTATTTATTTACCAAGAGCCTGCTCCAAATCCATGGCATGCTCTTGCTCAACTGCAAGAATATTTCGCAACTGCTGTGCCAGATGATACAAATTCAACTCTTCAGCTTGTCTTACTCTTGCAATATACCGACTAATAGCATCATTTTCTCCTGCTAGGTCTTGGGTTAACATTTCTATGCTATCTTTTGATATTTTAGGCGATGGCATGTCAACAGTTGGAACCCCTCCCAAATAATCTATTTGAGACGCAAGAATTGTTGCATGAGCAAGTTCTTCCTGTGCATGAATAATAAGCTCTTTCTGCATACTCTGATACATAGCACCTTTTAAAACTCCCTGATGCTGTGTATACTGAACACAAGCTGTATATTCCAAAGCCAAATCCTTATTTAACAACTCAATCAATTTTTCTTTTGTAATTTTCTCCATTTCATTTTCCCCCTTTTTTATTTTATTAACTTTGAAACAATAGAGGCCACATGTTTCCCTTGAAAACTGGCCGCCGCAAGCTCATTGTCGCTTGGCATTCGCTCTCCCTTTTCTCCCGCAATAGTGGATGTCCCATAAGGAGATCCTCCTGTTATTTCATCGGTTTTCATCTGGCCTTGAAAAGAATATGGCAAACCGACAATTATCATCCCATGGTGCAATAAAGTGGCATGAAAAGTTAAAATGGTAGACTCCTGCCCTCCATGTTGAGTGGCACTGCTTGTAAAAACGCTTCCCACCTTTCCTATTAATGCTCCCTTGGCCCAAAGCCCTCCTGTAGCGTCAAAAAACTGTCTCATTTGACCGCACATATTTCCAAATCGAGTCGGAGTTCCAAAAATAATCGCATCAGCTTCCGCTAGCTCATCAACTGTGCAAACCGGAATTTTTGCAAAAGCTTTTCTCGTATCTATCGCTCCCATTTTGCTTAATATATCGGAAGATAATGTTTCAGGCACTTGCTTTAATTCAACTTGTGAATCTTTTATTTCTCTTGCCCCTTCTGCTATAGCTTCCGCTAAACGATAAATATGCCCATACATCGAATAAAAAACAACTAGGATTTTCATTTTTTGCCCTCCTTAAGAACTTTTGTTAATTTATACCATACTAAACGCAATATTGCGCTGACATATATCTGCTTGTTATCCTCAAAAAGGGATAAAAAAATCTAAAGTGAAAAAATAAAAGGCAATAATAAGCAAAAACTTCAGTTTTTTCTTATATAAATCCCACTTACAACTTCTTTCTCCAATGCAATTTGCGTTTCATCAACTTGAATTATATAAGCGGGATATTTTTGATGAATTTTTATCTTAACTCCGGGGCTTATACCAAAAGACATAAGTTTGTGAAGCCTGGAATGGTTGTTTGCAAGAATGTAAGCAACTGTCACATTCTCCCCAACAGGTGCTTTATCAAGCGTTGTAACCAAACTATCTATAACTTCTTTTGCTTTTTTACAGCATTTTCCTTCGGGAATTTTTAGCCCATGAGGACATTCTTTGGGATGACCTAGCAATGTGCATATGGCATCTGTTACCTCTTCTGAAATTACATGTTCAAACTCACAGGCTGATGCTTCAATTGCATCATCTTTTGCTTCCAAAACATCAGCTAAAAGCCTTTCCGCAAGCCTGTGTCGTCTTATAAGGGCTCCCGCTTTTTCTTCCCCCTCTTTTGTAAACAAAACATTTGCACCTTCTATTTTTACAAGCCCTGCATTTTGCATTTCAACTAAAACATTTTGAAGCCTTTGAGTTTTTATTTCAGATTCAACAACACATAAATCACGATTCCCAGATTCATTCTGCATCCAAATTATTTCCAAGACTTCATCAACATCACGATTTTGCATTTTTACCACTCCTTAAAAATTTTATTATAGAAAAAAAGAAATTTACAATCTTCGATTCTTTTGGAATCTCATAGCCACAATTGGGACAACGCAAAAGTTCACAAGACCCTCGCATAGGACAACTTGCGCAGGCAGATTTTTTATTGCTTTTGCAATCAGGATCAAACTCACTTCCGCACAAAGGACATTTCATAAAACCACCTTAAAATAATTCAAAATAAAATTAACAATTCCCCCCACTAAAAATGCAAATGGAAAGACAAATAAAAAAATTGCGAGTGCTACTTTATAGCCTCTCTCTTTTATCATCACAAGAAATTGTGCGAGACAAGGGACAAATAATGTAATGGTGATAAGGCTTACAACGACTTGATGGGGATTCATAAACCCTTTTTTAGCTAAATCAAAAAGTCCCGCCGCGCCATAGTCTCTCCTGAAAAATCCCACAAGAAATGCTTCGGTAGCCTTTGAAGGAAGCCCTAAAAAATTTACAACAAGCGGACTTGCAAACTTTTCTATAACAACAAGAACATTAAATTTATCAAGAAAAAATAGAGCCATAGTCCCGTAAATAAAGAGGGGGACAGCTTCCATTAAATACCATTCAATCCTAGCCAACGTTTTAACCAGGATATTTTTAAGCTTAGGCATTCTGATCGGCGGTATCTCCATGATAAAATCTGAAGATGCACCTGAAATCACTTTTGAAGAAAGATACCCAACAACAAAAAATACTAACATTACAACGCTTGCCCATATAAGCACCGCTTTCCGAGGAAGAGTGCTTATCATCCCTAAAATAACACCCAATTGAGCAGAGCATGGGATAGCAAGAGCCAAAAGTAATGTCGCTATTATTCTCTCCCTCACAGTTTCCAGTGTTCTTGTAGTCATTGTAGCCATTGTGTCACAGCCAAATCCCAAAACCATTGGAATAACAGCCTTTCCAGATAAGCCTATCATTCTAAAAGCCCTATTTAGCAAAATAGAAAGTCTTGGCAAATATCCTGAATCTTCGAGAATAGAAAAAAACAAAAAGAACGCCCCTAAAATCGGCAAAATAATGGCTATCGCATAAGTCAAGGCCATGGTTATAATTCCATAATCACCTACTAAAAATTCTCTTATGATAGGAATTGGAATAATAAGGTTGATAAACTTTATAGCGTAAGGGTTTATAAGTTTACCAAATACGATTTCCTCCATAAAAGAAACCCCGGTCTGTGCGGCCATCTCTCCTACAAATTTATACATCAACCACAAGATAAAAATCAAAATAGGGATTCCTGTAATCGGTCTCATTGTAAAATCGCCCATCCGCTCTAAAAATAAAATTCTCCGTGGAAAAGTTTTTGTTGTCAAAGAACAAACTCTAGTAGCCTCAATTTGTCGATCTTTTGTTGTTTTAACATCATCTTGAAGTTCTTTTATTTCATATTTAACATATGTGAAAGTTTTGTTCTTTATGAGCTTTTTTATTTCCGAAATACCAATGCCTTCTGTCGCTGTAGCAGTTACTATTTTAATGCCTAGGATTTCCTCTAGCTTTTTTGTATCAATTTCAACCCTTCTCTGATCTGCTTCATCCATCATGTTTAAAACCAAAACCAAAGGAAAACCCATTGCTTTTAATTGATAAGTCAAAAGGAGAGTACGCCTTAAATTCTTTGCATCGGCTACTTGAACTATAAGGTCAGGATGTTCCTGCAATAAAATATCATGTGAGACTTTTTCGTCTTCAGAAGATGGAATAAGACTATTTATCCCGGGAGTATCGATAATCTGGAACTTTCGCTTATCTATAGTTCCAACCCCTCGTGTCAGCTCAACTGTTGTGCCGGGATAATTTGAAACTGTGACATAAACTCCTGTCAAATGAGAAAAAACAACGCTTTTTCCAACATTGGGATTGCCGACAAGCACAATTTTTTTCATTCCTGAAAAATCTATTTTTATTTTATCACTGCAACATTCACTCATATATTTTATCTCCTAAAAAGTCAAAGAAACACCCGATGTCATATTCCAGTCAGGGCTGGATTTCGACAGCCCCCATTTGCTTGCAATATCAAAAATGAGTTTATCAGAAAACTTATAAATAATCCCAACAAGCCAATCTCTCGGATCATCAGTTTCTGCGTTGTCAGGATGCTTATTTCCATTCAATTCGGCTAAAAGATGGAACTTATCTGTTAATCCATAATCAAAAGCTAACCCATAAAGGAAGATATCTCTAAAATCTGGATTTTTTAATTTTCCGATAAAAGTATATCCTAAATTTGTATTTATTATTATATTTCCAAAAGTTTTAGCGACTACGGCAAAAAGGCTATAATCTTTATCCCCGCTCCCAAAGCCATTATCATAATTTCCATTATCAAGTTTTACAGTTCCCTTCAATGTCAAGGTTGGAATTCGCAAGCCTTCTTGGGCTAGAAGATATTTTGCCGCAAGATTTATATCTCCTATTGCTCTTGATGAACTACCATCATCGGAGTGATGGATAATAAATGGCAATTCAACTGATAATTCCAAGTTATCGCTTATGCCAAAAATTGGAACAAATAAAAAAACCTGCTCAAGACTACCATCATTCCATTTTAAATGGTCGAAGCTTAATTCTGTTTGAAATACGCCTTTTCCAGCAACTCCTGTATCTTCTGTTCCAAAAGGCCTATAAGCGTAAGAACTCAACGCAACCGTGGTAAACAGGGCAACAAAAACAAATAAAGCAAAAACGATTCTAGTCAGCATATTATATTTCTCCTTTTTTTATGCACACATCTCTCTCCATTTCCCATGGAAAGGGCAAACACCCAAAACCACAGCTTACCCTAAACTGGGTGAGGCTCCCTCTTCCCACACTTCTTGCATAATCCAAATATTTCCATTCTGTGGAAAGACGGCTTGAAACCATATTTTTGGGCAAGTTTTTCTTGAAGTTTTTCAATCTTGGGATCAAAAACTTCTATTGCATCTCCACATTTTGTACAGATAAGATGATCATGATGTTTGTGCCCAAAAAGATGTTCAAATCTTTTTCTTTTTTCGCCAAAATCAACTTCCCTCGCAAGCCCAGATTCCTTTATAAGCTTTAGAGTCCTATGGACTGTCGCATATCCTATTGTTTCATCCTCTCTTCTAGAAAGGACAAATAAATCATCGACAGATAAATGATCTTCTGTGTTTAAAAATATATTCAAAATTATTTTCCTCTGACTTGTAAATTTAAGCCCTTTGCCAACCAAAAACTCAAAGAAAACATCTGCTTCTTTCTTCATATATTATAATACTATCATAAATGAAATTGAAAATCAATATCATGTTTTACCCCCATTCACTCTAACCCTAGCTTAGGGTATGCCTCATGGTATAATAAAAATAACATGGATAATTTTTCTTTTGCGTCTTTGGGAATCGCCTTTATAGCAGGTATAATTTCTTTTTTATCTCCTTGCATATTCCCAATTATTCCCGGGTTTCTCGCATATCTTGCAGGAACATCAATTGCCAGCTCTTCACAAAAAAGAATGGAGATATTTTTAAACAGCCTCTTTTTTGTTATGGGTTTTTCTGTTGTATTTTCTGTTTTAGCCGTATTTTTAAATTCTATCTTTTCTGCAATTGCCTACGATGTCTTGGTCTGGTTCTCAAGGATCAGCGGGTTAATCATTATATTTTTTGGGATTTATCTTACAGGTTTGATTAAAATCCCATTTTTATCGCGGGAATATAAAATAAAAGTACCCACAAATTTTAAATCAAAATATTTCACTTCCTTTCTTCTTGGATCATCGTTTGCAATAGGATGGTCTCCTTGTGTGGGACCGATTTTGGGGAGTATTTTTGCTATCGCGGCAACACAACCGGAAAAAGCCTTTTTGCTTCTCCTCTCCTATTCTGTAGGACTTGGCATCCCATTCCTTATTGTCGGACTTTTTGTGGCACAAGCTTCTATTTTTATTAGCCGATATTCAAAATGGTTAAGATAT